>JAHEYX010000073.1:0-4284 GCA_023251415.1 Chitinophagales bacterium | reverse complement strand
GATTGAGGAAATAATAAGCGACTTATGGCTAACATCAAATAAATATTGAACACCTTATTGCTTTGCTCAAAAGAAGCGGAAAACACGAGCGGAAACCAATAGTAGCTGCTAAACATCAATAAGATCAAAATCGGATAAAGCCAATACATGAAACGAGCCGATTGTTTACGGATATTTTCCAAACCAAGCTCGAGGTTTTCACCAATGTCTTGAATAAAAACCGTGTTTAAGGCATTTGAAAACAACAGCAGTAATGGAAATTCTTTTGCGCCATATTTATAAATAGCAAACCATTGTTTGGTAAAGTATAGGTTGACAAAAATTTCATCCAAATAATCGGCTAAACTGCCTAAAAGTATACTGCAGCTTAATAAGCCGGCTTGCCAGATATAATGTTTGATAAAGGAATAGACCAACTCAAACACATTGTTTTTGATTAGGATTACAATCAGCCACATAAATCGAAATGCAGCCGCTAATACCATAGCAAACAACAAATAATCCAATGATGCGCGAATCAATAAAATGGTTCCGCATAACAGGAGTGTAAAACAAAAGGTAATAATCGAAAATCGATTTAACCAGCGTGTGTTTTTAGTGATGAGGTAATAATGTTCCACCAAATAAGAGGTGTGATTAAGCAGGTTGAACAAAATCAACAAGATGATTTGTTGTTTACTAATAATCAGGTTCGATTTTTCGAATAACGGATTGACAAAAACGATTACACCATTCACCAACAAATTTAAGCTTAGCAAAACGACAAAGGCATTAAAGAAAAAGCGTTTTATGGTTTCGCCTCGTTGATTGGCACTGGCACTTACTAAAGTATTCATTAAACCGCCCAACCAAAAAAAAGAAGTAACCCCACTGATTAACATGAAGCTTTCATAATACCCGATTTGAGTTGTACTCAAGCCCACTTTCGTAATCATTACACTAATAAACAGCAAGGCACCATAACGCATAGCCTGATACAGACTAAAAGCGGAGATTTTGTTGAGTTGCCATTTTAAATGCACAAGTAATAATTTGGGAGCAAGATAGAAATGAAAAACAGCAATTGAAAACAAGCGTACAATAATTTAATAAAATGATGATTGCACCAACAAGCTTGTTTAAGTGTATAAAATATTTTAATTTGCATTACGTTAATTAAGCTGATGAAAATTCGTCTAATACTACTTTGTTGTTGGGTTTTGTTCGGATTTACGGTTCATGCACAAACCAAATCCGGAAAGGATACCCTGTTGGTTTATGCTACAGTGTTTAATGGCGACACCATTCCGATGGGGTATTTGCATCAAGTTAATATTTGGTGTCCGCATAAATTCAAATCAGAACGGGAGCGCAACGCCTATATGTGGCTGAAACGGGATGTGCAATTGGTTTATCCGTATGCGATGAAAGCCTCGCAATTGCTGGTAGAGATCAATACTAAGTTAAGTACTATCAAAAACTCACGGGAACGTCGACGCTTTATTAAATCACAAGAGAATGTTTTGAATGAACAATTTAAGAAACGTTTAGTAGGAATGACCACTACACAAGGTCGTTTATTGATGTTATTAATTGACCGACAAACCGGGAACTCGTGTTATGAACTGGTTAAAGAATTTAAAGGAGGATTTAAAGCTTGGGTTTATAACTCCACCATGAGTATATATGATTCAGATTTAAACATGAAACGGCATTATATGGTTGGGGATAATCCGCTATTAGATCGTGTGCTATTTGAAATTGAGACCGACCAACTGGAAGTAAAGTCTGTTCGTTAATTAAAACAGCTTGCAAGTAAGCAAACTGATATCATCCGAAAACTGCCGATAACCTTTATAATCATTGATCTTTTCCATAATCTTCTGATTAAATTGTTCAGGGGGTAAGGAATGATACAACTGTAAAAAACGCTCCAATTCTTTCTCTCCAAAATATTCGTGTCGCTCATTTTCCAACTCGGTTAGCCCGTCTGTAAAGAGCATTAACAACGATTCTTCTTCGATATACATTTCAGCAACAGTGATGTGCGGCAATGGATCAAACATCCCGATCAAAGTAGTTCCTTCTGTTAAAGGGGTAATACCGCGTGAGTTGCACAATAGGGGAGGCACATGACCGGCATTTACGTATAACAACTTCT
Source organism: Chitinophagales bacterium (assembly GCA_023251415.1). Taxonomy (GTDB): domain Bacteria; phylum Bacteroidota; class Bacteroidia; order Chitinophagales; family CAIODY01; genus JAHEYX01. The sequence continues at coordinate 2,144 of JAHEYX010000073.1, read as the reverse complement.
TCGATTGCAAATTGTATTTTGCATAAAACAAGGTGATGTAATTCTCTTCCCGTGTAATTTCACACATACGCGTATTCAAAGCGGTAATGAGTTTTTCCATGGTTAAATTCTGTGTCGCCAAGGTGCGCAAATTGGCTTGGAAATTACTCATTAAAAGTGCAGCAGCAATTCCTTTACCACTCACATCAGCAATACAAAAGGAAATCTTATTATCGTGTAAGGCAATATAATCATAATAGTCGCCTCCAATTTCATTGTGCGGTAAATAGACTGCACTCATTTCAATACGGCTATTGGATGGAAGCTTAGAAGGAATAAGCATGCTCTGCATTTTTCCGGCCAGTTCCAGCTCCTTTTTTAACCCTTCTTGGGTAAGTTGACGCTTAAACAAACGTTTGTTTTCAATGGCTGAAATAATAATATTGGTAAGCGTTTCAATAAAATCCAGTTTTTCTTCGCGCGTTCCAAAATCATCCGGACGAATAGTCGATAATAAGGCAAAGGCTAAAGGTTGCTCTTTATGAAAAACCGGAATAACGTAATCAAACTCTTCAAAACCAAGCACAGGCTCTTCTTTTAAGTTTTTCAACTTTTTGAAGTAAACCAATTGCTCGTGAATCAATGACGTAGAAGGGTCTTTGCTTGTTCCATACGAACACACACACTCCCATATATCTTTATGATAATACAATACAACTTTGTCAACTGAAAGTTGGTTGCGAAGAAAAAGTTCGTACAACTCATACAAATCACGCTCCTTCGTATTTCCATTGATAGCACGCGTAAGTGCCAACAATGAATCGATTTGCAATTTGCGAGCAGTTAACGTTTTTGCTACCGCTGATTCGGTCATACTATTTTTTTAGTAAAAGAAAACAAAAAGTTTGATACTAAAAAGTGATTCTTGTTTCCTTTTGTGAATACAATTACAATAGAATCAAGGAGCTATTTCATTAAAACAACGCTTGCTGTGCTGTTGGAATTTTAAAGGCGGAAGTGTTAAACTGAAAACGCGTTTTATTTAAGCTGTACTTTTTACAAAACAATTGATGTTGTTTACGAATCATTTCTGCAACCGGGCCATCACCACGCATACGGCGGCCAAATTGATTGTCGTTCACGGTTCCTCCATGGCAACTTTCAATTAAATGCCATACTTTTTCGGCTCGGTCCGGCATGGTTCTAAATAACCATTCTTTAAACAAGTGTTGAATGGCTCCGTTTAAACGAACAATGGTATGTCCGGCATACAAGGCGCCGCTATCTGCTGCCGCTTTTAATAAATGAGGAATTTCCTGTTCGTTTATTCCCGGTATAATCGGAGCCGTCATTATTCCGACCGGGACCCCCTGTTTACTTAAGGCTTGAATGGTTTGCAATCGACGAGCAGCAGTTACTGTACGTGGCTCCAGCATTCTACGCAATGACTCGTCTAAAGAGGTAATGGATATATACACACAAACCAATTGTTTTTTAGCCATTTCAGACAAGATATCCAAATCACGCAGTATTAAAGCATTTTTAGTGATGATACCAATAGGTTGGTTAAAAGCTAAAGCAGTGCTTAATAGTTGTCGTGTGAGTTTAAAGGTTCGTTCAGCCGGTTGATAACAATCGGTATTGCCCGAAAGGGAAATAGGCTCAGGGGAATAATTTTTAGCAGAAATGTGCTTTTTGAATAATTCAGGAGCATTGTGTTTAACGATAATCTTCTGTTCAAAATCAACCCCGGCACTGTAACCCCAGTATTCGTGGGTGTTTCGAGCGTAACAATAAATGCAACCGTGTTCACATCCTTGATAAGGATTTAAGGAGAAAGCCATTCCTACATCGGTACTGGTTACTTTATTAACAATTGTTTTGGCATTTTCTTTAAGCCATTGTGTTTCGTTAGAGAATGCTTGCAATTCATCCAAACCCTCTTCATAATCAGCCACCACAGTCGATTTCATAAATCGATTGGGGGTGTTAATTGCGGCGCCGCGGCCATGGTTTTTAGAATTACTGTCGGATATCATTTGTGCAAATCAATTACTTTTTCGTTATTTGGCAGAAATTAATTTCAACCCACTAAAAATCAATTGAATGAAATTACGTTACACCATTTTACCAGCTGTACTTGTAATAGCAGCTTTACTGGTTGC
>JAHEYX010000072.1 GCA_023251415.1 Chitinophagales bacterium | reverse complement strand
CTTTTGCTAAGTAATTAGGCAATAGCAGGTTGAGCAGCTTGCTCTTCCGTAGAATCTACAACCGCTTTTGCTGCGGCTTCAGCTTCTAATTCTGCTAACACACGATCGCCTTCTAATTGCTCCACATTTTTACTTACACTAAGAATAATACCGGTTGCTAAACTGGTAAAAATTAAGGAAGTACCCCCCATACTGATAAATGGTAAAGTAACCCCTGTAACCGGCATCAAATGTACATTTACTGCCATATGCATAAAAGCTTGAATAGTGAGCGCAAAGCCTAAACCTACTGCCAGAAAGGCGCCGAATGCACCCGGGCATTTAATAAAGATGCGTATACATCGAAACAGAAAAAAGAGGTAAAGAACGACTATTAATAAAGCACCGAATAAGCCGTATTCTTCTACAATTACCGCATAAATAAAATCACTGTAAGGATGGGGTAGAAAATTACGTTGGGTACTGTTACCCGGGCCAACGCCAAGCGTACCTCCTTTTACCAAGGCGATATTAGCTTGTTGCACTTGAAACGGTACTTCTGTTTTATCTTTTGATGAAAAGCTTTTAATACGATTTTCCCAGGTTTCGATACGGCCTTTGAAGCCCACCATTTTAGCCACCAAAATAAATAACACCAAAGCCATAATACCAACACCGGCCATGGCAGCTAAGTGTTTCATATTAATACGACCTATAAATAACAATACCATAGAGGTCATAAAAAGTATAGCCGCTGTAGATAAATTAGCCGGAACAATTAATAAACAAACCACTACCACCGGCCACATAATTGGTATGAATGCCTTTTTAAAATCTTTGATAACTTCTTGCTTTTTGGAAAGCATACGGGCACTATACATGATTAGCGCTAACTTAGCTAAATCCGATGTTTGAAAGGACAATCCGATTAATGGTATTCGAATCCATCGTGATGCATCATTAACGTGAGAACCGAAAATCAGTGTGTATAATAACAGCGGAATAGTTAAAAACAACAGCAGTTGTGCAAAGCGTGAATAGAATTTGTAATGCACCAAATGAGCCACATACATTAAGCCTAAACCAACAAATACAAAGGCTAATTGTTGAATCAAATAGTGTTCATTCGATTTATTGTATTTATAAGCAAGTGTGCCGGTTGAACTGTATATAGTCAAACAAGATATCATGGTGAGTGCTATCACAATCAACCACAAATAGCGATCCCCGTAAGTTTTTCGCATTAACTCACGGGGGTCAACTGATTCGATATCTTCTTTTGAAATCATTTTTATTCGATTCATCGTCTTATTCAGGACAGGTTCAGCAGCCGGCAATTCAGTATCGCAAGTGTAATTATAAAAAGCGTAAGGTAAAGTGTAACATTACTTCGAATGCAGCCCCAAGCACCATTTTCGGAGAACCGAAATTAGTAAACCAACCTGCTTGTTGCTGTTAACGAATTAAAGTGCTTTTACTGCTGCTTTGAATTTATTTCCGCGATCAACATAATTTTCAAACAAATCAAAACTTGCACAAGCCGGAGATAATAAAACGACATCACCTTTATCACCCAATTGATAAGCCATTTGTACCGCTTCATCAGCGCTTTGTGTATTGGCAATCATATCTACGTAACGTGCAAAGGCTTCGTGAATTTTACGATTGTCTTTACCCATACAAATGATGGCTTTAACTTTTTCTTTCACCAACGATTGCAGTACGGTATAATCATTTCCTTTATCAAGGCCGCCGGCAATCCAAATCACGGGTTTCGTCATGCTTTCTAAGGCAAACCAAGTAGAATTAATATTGGTTGCTTTTGAATCATTGACAAAATCAATTCCCTTAATGGTTAATACCGGTTCCATACGGTGTTCTAAATTTTCAAAATCACTCATTGATTCACGAATAATTTCATTGCGAACATCAACGATATTTGCAGAAATTCCGGCAGCAAGCGAATTGTGTTGGTTGTGTTTGCCTTGTAGGGCCAATTCATAGATCGACATAGTAAAGGTTGGTTTATTGGGTTGGTTAATGGTTAATTGCTCGTTTATTATACTGCCTCCAATTGGGAAAGCAGTAGTTAGTGAAAATGGAATGCATTGGGCTTTGAGTGTACGCTGTTGCATTTCGGTTTGTAAAACCGGATTATCTGCACACCAAATGAAATAATCCTTTTCAGTTTGATTTTCTGTTATCCGAAATTTAGAATGGACATAATTCTTCATTTCATAATTGTACCGATCCAAGTGGTCGGGCGTAATATTTAGCAGCACTGCAATATGCGGACGGAAATTATGGATATCATCCAATTGAAAATTACTGATTTCAATTACATAATAATCATAGCCTCCTTGCGCAACGGCTAAGGCAAAGCTGAATCCGATATTGCCTACTAATGCTGCTTTGTATCCGGCTTTCACCAGTATATGATGAATCAACGTAGTAGTGGTTGATTTGCCATTACTTCCTGTTATTCCGATTAATACGGCATTGGTATAACGCGCCGCAAATTCAATTTCGCTCACCACTAAAATTCCTTTAGCTCTGATTGCTTTTACAATTTCCACTTTTTCAGGTATGCCCGGACTCTTCATTACTTCATCCGCATTCAATAGTAAATCTGCAGTGTGCTTACCTTCTTCAAAAGGGATTTGATGAGCATTCAGCAGTTGTTTGTATTTATCGGCAATCGGATTTTTATCACTTACGAATACGTCATACCCCTGCTGTTTGCCCAGTACCGCCGTACCTGCACCGCTTTCGCCGCATCCGAGTATAACTAATCGTTTCATTTTTGCGTTGTACTTATCTTAATTTTAATGTTGCAATAGTTACAATAGCCAACATAATTCCGATGATCATAAATCGCATTACAATTTTAGATTCATGCATACCAACTTTTTGGTAGTGATGATGTAAAGGCGACATTTTGAACAAACGATTTTGTTGCGCATATTCTAATCCGTATTTCTTTTTGCGGTATTTAAACACAGCCACTTGCAACATCACCGATAAATTTTCGATTAAGAAAATACCACAGAAAATCGGAATCAATAATTCTTTACGTACACACAATGCCATTGCTCCGATGATACCCCCGATTGCCAATGATCCGGTATCACCCATAAACACTTGCGCCGGAAAAGTATTGTACCACAAAAACCCTACACAGGCGCCTACGAATGCAGCGCCGAAGACCACAATTTCGCCACTGTGCGGAATGTACATGATGTTTAAATAGCGCGCAAAATTGACATTCCCACTCACATAGGCAAACACAATTAATACTACCCCGATTATAGCCGAGGTGCCTGTCGCCAGTCCGTCGATACCATCCGTAATGTTCGCACCGTTACTTACTGCCGTGATAATAAATATTACGATTGGTATAAAAATCAGCCAGGCATAATTTTCATATCCATCACCTACCCACGATAATAATTTAGCATAATTAAATTGATGTGTTTTAATAAATGGAATGGTAGTTACCGGCACACGTACACTGTCCATACTCATTTCCACTTCTTTATTAAAAGCTTGCAAAGGGTTATTGTCACGCGGTGTTACGGTTTGATAAATTCCGTCTTTAATGACTTCCTTTTTAATCATGACATGCTTGTTAAAATACAAAGTCACACCTACAATTAATCCAAGTCCGATTTGTCCGAGCACTTTAAATTTACCGGCTAAACCACGTTTATCTTTTTTAAATACTTTAATATAATCATCCAAAAAGCCGATTGCGCCCATCCAAATGGTCGTTGCTATCAGCAATAAAATATAAACGTTCATAACGCGAGCAAATAGCAATGTCGGAATTAAAATAGCGGCCAGTATAATTAATCCACCCATCGTAGGGGTGCCCTTCTTTTGTTGCTCGCCGGCTAATCCTAAATCACGAATGGTTTCACCAATTTGTTTACGTTGTAAAAACAATACGATACGTTTACCCAACAATAAGGAAATAACCAACGACAAAATCATTGCAGCAGAAGCTCTGAATGAAATGTATTTGAATACACCCGCTCCGAAGAAATCGTAGTAATGATGTAAGTAATTGAAGAGGTAGTAAAACACAGTCGGTGGTATTTAGTAAGTAGTAATTAAAATTGGGTTATTGTTCTTTAAGCATTTCCAGAAGAATCTCTTTATCATCGAAATGGTTTTTTACGCCATTAATTTCTTGGTATTTTTCGTGTCCCTTGCCGGCAACCAAAATAATATCATTGGGTTGAGCCAAGCTGCAGGCGGTACGAATAGCCTCTTTACGATCTGTAATAGTAAGTACATCTCTACGACGTGAAGGAAGCACTCCAGCTTGCATTTCTTGCAGTATTGCATTTGGATCTTCCGAACGTGGATTATCACTGGTTAAAATGATTTTAGTACTGCCTTTACATGCAATTTCAGCCATAATCGGACGTTTCGTTTTATCACGATCACCACCGCATCCTACCACAGTAATTAACTGTTCGTTACCGCCACGAATAGCATTGATAGTAGTGATAACATTGTCTAATGCATCGGGGGTATGGGCATAATCTACAATTCCAATTATTTTATTGGTAGCGCTGCGAATAAAATCAAAACGACCTTCTGCACCTTTCAGATTACTCAACTGTTGAAGCACCTGCATCTTATCTTCGCCACATAAAACGGCAGCTGCATATACAGCCAATAAGTTATAGGCATTAAACAAGCCGATCATCCGAAAATGAATATCAATACCGTCCACATTCATTAATAAGCCATCAAATCCGTTTTCAATTAACTTGGCTTTAAAATCTGCAATGGTGCGAATGCTGTAAGTTTTAGCGGTAGCCTTTGTATTTTGAAGCATCACTCGTCCACGTTTATCATCAATATTACTTAAGGCAAAAGCAGCACTTGGTAAATGATCGAAGAATGATTTTTTTACGCGTAAATATTCTTCAAATGTGCCATGATAATCCAAGTGATCGTGTGTGATATTAGTAAAAATGCCGCCCGTAAAATGTAAACCGGCTATGCGGTTTTGATGAATGGCATGGGAGCTTACTTCCATACAAACGTGCGTACAACCTTTATCTACCATCAAATTCAACAAACGATTCAACTGAACCGGATCTGGTGTAGTATGTGTACTCGGAATGATTTCGTCTCCAATTTGATTTTGAACAGTAGAAAGCAATCCGGTTTGATAACCCAGTTTCGTAAACAATTGAAACAGTAAAGTTGCCGTCGTGGTTTTGCCATTCGTTCCGGTAACGCCAATCAGTTTTATTTTTTCTGAAGGATTATCGTAGAAATTGGCAGCAGCAATGGCCAAAGCAGCAGCAGCATTGGCAGTGGTAACATAAGTAATATCTGCAGTTAAATCAGCAGGCAATTGTTCGGCAATAATTACGCGTGCTCCTTTTTCAATAGCTGTTTGTATGTATTGATGTCCATCGGTTTGCGTTCCTTTAATCGCAAAAAAAGCAGTACCGGCAGCTACTTGTCTGGAGTCGAAACACAATGCAGTAACGTCAACAGTAGTAGGGCCACTAACTGCGCTGATGTTTACTTTGTACAATATGTCTTTTAATAATTTCACTCTGTTTTGGTACTATCTTTAATGGTCGCTAAAACCGTTTTTAATCCTAAAGTCAATTGCACTACTTGTCCGGGTTGTGCAGTAGTTCCGGCGGCAGGTTGCTGTTGATTCACTTTTCCATTACCGTTTAGTTTCACTTTAAATCCGGCATTTTCCAACAAACACACTGCATCTTTAACACTTAATCCTATTACATTAGGCACTTGTCCGCTCACCACTTTACGTTCATTAACTTGATACGAAGTCATTGCCTTTTTACAATTCATCCATATCGCTTCCATATCACCCATCATTGGAAAATGAAGCTCCTTCACCAATGGTTCTATATCTTCTGCCAAACCACAAAAAGCCAATGGCTTATCGTAAGGATGCAGCGAAGTATCTTTTCTATCAATCGGAGCATGTAACGAAGTACTTGTTGCATACACTTTATTCGCTAACTCTTTAAACACGGGGCAAGCTACTTGCGAACCGTAATACACCGATTTATCTTTATTGGGGTTATATACCACCACAATGCAGCTATACATAGGATGATCTGCAGGGAAATAACCTACGAATGAAGCGAGGAATTTTTTTTGTCCGCCATTTTTATTGGCATAAGCTGCTTTTCCTCCCTGATTGATTTGCGCTGTACCTGTTTTTCCGGCGATGGTATAATTTTTATTATCCAACACTTTACTGGCCGTACCGCGAATCACTACCCCTTCCATCATGGCTTTTAATTTTCCGATTGTTTTCAGGCTAACAATCTGCTCACGTTGTACAACCGGTTGATTAAATTTAATGGTTTTACCAAACTCTCTTATCTCTTCCACCAAATACGGTTTCATGCGTTTACCATCATTGGCAATCGTATTATAAAAACATAATGTTTGCAGTGGTGTAATGTTCAATTCATAGCCAACGCTCATTTCCGGTAAGGAAGTAACTTTATTAAACGTTTTATCTTTGGTGTCTTTGATATAAGGTTGATGTTCATTCGCCAAATCGATGCCCGTTAAGTCATTCAAACCAAAACCGTACAAGTAATCATAATAACGTTGTTGATTGCCGTAGAAATTAGCAGTAACTAATTTTGATATGCCAACATTTGATGATATTTCAAAAGCATGTTTCAGCGTAACAACATTTTCTTTTAATTCATGATCATTGGCGGTCACACCAACCGGGCGACCATGCACCAATACACCATAAAATTTATGTCCGCCTTCTAAATCAACAATGGTAGAAGTATCCACTAAACCCGATTCGAGTAAAGCGGCACAGCTGGCCATTTTAAACGTAGAGCCCGGATCTATTGCTTCTTTGACGGCATAATTTTCAATTTCATCATACAGGCCTTTCGAGTTACGACCGATATTCGCAATGGCTTTAATTTTTCCGGTTTTAACTTCCATCATTATTACACAACCATGGTCGGCATTGTTCTGCAACAAGGTATTTAACAAGGCATTTTCAGCAACATCTTGCAAACCCACATCAATAGTAGTGATGATGTCTTTCCCGTGAATGGGTTCATTAACAAAATCATCGGTTAATGGAATCCAGGTACCCGGAATTTTCTGCATCAATTGCAAACCTTTAACACCTTTTAGAAAGTCGTTGTAACTGGCTTCTAAGCCGATAGCTTGTGAATCGCGTTGAATGCCGATGGTACGACGAGCCAAATAATGAAAAGGGTTGATGCGTTTACTTTTTTCAATTTCGGTCAAGCAATTTTTATAACGCCCCATATTGATCATTGGGAATTTACGTATTTGCAACAACTCCGTATAATTCACATCACGACGCGATAAGCGCAAATAATGGTCACCACGTTTACGACCTTTGATAATGTACTTGCGATAAGCATCTGCTGTGGTATCTCTAATTAAGGCTGCCATGCAAAGAGCTAATGAATCGACATTACGATAAAAGGTAGAATCGTTAAGCCAAGGGGCACAGGTATTCATTCGTATTTCAAAGAACGGCAGTGAAGTAGCCAATAAGCGACCATCTGCACTGTATATATTGCCGCGGTCGGCATCAATTTCACGATATGACGTAGAGAAACTGTCAGCTACTGAAATCCAGTACTTGCCTTCTAATTGTTGTGTCTTTACAATCTTTCCCAGCACTGCCAAACTTAAAATAGTCAGTCCGATAAAGCTTAAATACACCCGCCATGATATGTCGCGTTTGATGGTCATGGTTTGCGCGCAGGTACTTTCATTACTAATTTCTTAGGTGGTGCAGTCAATTCCAGTAATCCCATTCCACTCACTGCATCCGCCACTTTTGTTTGTATACTTCTGTTTTCTAAATCATTTTTTGTTTCCAAATACTTCCATTTCAACTCCTTTAATTCTGCTTTGGTTTTATTAATATCTCTCGATCGGTTTTCAGCTTGGTGATTGTTATAGATATACGCTATTCCCAAACACATCAGAAACAACAAGAAAGGCAGATGGTCGGTTATGTTTTCTGCTTTCAGTTGGTTTCGGAATTCCTTAACCGGTTTTAATATTGTTGGTTTTTCAACTGCCATGTTTGTTTAATCTGTATTTCGTTCTGCAACCCTCATTTTTGCACTTCTTGCTCTGCTGTTTATTTTTATTTCTTCTGCACTTGCTTCTTGCGGCTTTTTCGTAATTAATTTAAATGGTCGATAAATATTGCCGAAATCATCTTTTTGATGTTCCCCGGTAAAATTGCCATTACGCGTAAAGTCTTTTACCAATCGATCTTCTAACGAATGATAACTCAAGGTTACTAAACGCGCACCAGGTTTTAGCACTAGGGCACATTGTGCTAAAAACTCGCGAATAGCCTGCAACTCATCGTTCACTTCAATTCTGATGGCTTGAAAAACCTGAGCCAAATAGCTCATTTCATTTCCCTTCGCCACTTGTCTAGCGATATCACGCAATTCAAATGTCGTTTTAATGGGTTGTAAGCGACGCGCTTCAGCAATTCGAATAGCCAACGTTTTTGAATTAATGATTTCACCGTACTTACTAAACACGTCTTGCAATTGTACTTCCGAGTAGCTGTTCACTACTTGAAGTGCAGTTAATGCTTGTCGTTTATCCATACGCATATCCAATGGGGCGTCGAAACGAATAGCAAAGCCGCGTGAACCTTCATCAATTTGATATGAGGAGATTCCGAAATCGGCCAGAATCCCATCTACCTGATCAATTTCATAGGCACGTAAGAATCGTTGTAAGTGGCGGTAGTTAGCCGGTACAAACAATACACGTTCATCATCCATCAAATTAGCAGCCGCATCAGCATCCTGATCAAAAGCTATCAAAGAACCTTTTTCGTTTAATTGTTCCAAAATTTTTTTGGAATGTCCCCCACCCCCAAACGTCACATCCACATAAACCCCATCAGGTTTAATTTGCAGTGCATCCACTGTCTCCTTCAACATTACCGGAACATGATACATACCTGTTAAAATTGAAAATCAGACATATCGATAGCACTTCCCACTTGTTGCGCCAATTCAGCAAAATTGCTTGGTTTAATACCATACAATTTGTCGTGAATTTCTTTCGCCCAGACCTCTATCAAGTAATTAGAGCCTTTCAACACGATGTCTTTTTTTATCCCGGCTTCTCCAATCAAGTTTTTAGGTATACTCAAACGACCGTTCGCATCTAATACGGCTTCAGCACTGTGCGTCTTTACCATCCGTACAAACTCCCGATTTTCTTTCACGTGACGGTTTAACTGACCTAATTTTTTCAAGTATTGAATCCAAACATTATAGGGATAAATAACGGCGTGTTCATCATCCCCACGTGCAATCACAAATCGATTTTGCGCATGTGTCGGTAATTGCTTTTTTAAAGCCACCGGCAATAAAATACGCCCTTTATCATCCAAGGTGCATTCAAAGTCACCATGAAGGATAGATTCGGTTGTTGACGCTATGTTTTCTTGATTCTTCACTAATTCCCACAAATTTGCACCAACTTCCAAAAAAATCCAAACAATATTGTGAAAATAGTTTTCCACAGCTTTTCAAATAGGCTAAAACACTGCATTTCCGGAGGTGTGTAGAAAAGTGGAGGGGCTGTGGGAAAATGGGGGTATTTTTTCACTTTTCGACGGCATTTATACCTTTAAATCGGGTTGATTCTGAAATTGTGCTTGAAATTCCATTTATTTGCGTCCGCTTATGACTCAAGCCTCGTCAACTTTCCCTGCTGTAGCTGTAGTTATCCTTAATTGGAATGGGCAACACTGGCTCGAACGTTTTTTAAACGGCGTTTTAGCTACCCCCTATCCCAATTTACAGGTGGTAGTTGGCGATAATGCCTCAACCGATAACAGTATTGCTTATTTAAAAGCCAATTTTCCGCAAATCACTATTATTCAAAACGATACGAATTATGGTTTTGCTGAAGGCTATAATAAAGTATTAAAACACATCAAAGCTGATTATTATGTGCTCTTAAATAGTGATGTGGAAGTAAAAGGTGATTGGATCAGTCCGGTTATTCGCGAAATGGACGCCAACCCTGCCATAGCAGCCGCACAACCCTTATTTATTTTACAAACCAATCCTGAATTTCTTGAATACTCGGGAGCAGCGGGTGGTTTTATGGATAAATACGGTTATATGTTTTGCCAAGGTCGCATCTTCCACCATCTTGAAAAGGAAGAAGGACAATTTCCTCAATCAAAAGAAATTTTCTGGGCCTGTGGCGCTTGCTTATTCATTAAATCAAAAGCTTTTTGGGAAATGGAAGGCTTCGATGCCGATTTCTTTGCCCATCAAGAGGAAGTGGATTTATGTTGGCGATTGAAAAATGCCGGCTATCAAGTTTGGTACAGTGCCAACAGTAAGGTTTGGCATGTTGGAGGCGGTATGTTACCCCCAAGTAATCCATTTAAAACCTTCTTAAACTTTAGAAACTCTTTGTTCCTGCTTTACAAGAATTTGCCACAACAGCATTTTCATTACCGCTTATTCTTGCGTTTGGTATTGGATGGTATAGCCGGAATTAAATTTTTAACGGAAGGCAAATGGAAAGAAACATTGGCTATCATTAAAGCCCATCGTGCCTTTTTTAAAGCAATACCCCAATTAAAAGTGAAGCGTAACAACAGCATCAAAAAAGTAGCTCCCGAGCAAATGGCCGGCTTTTACAATAGAAGTATTATTGTTGATTTCTACTTTAAAAAGAAAAACACGTTTAGTCAGCTTAATCCGAAGCAATTTTATAAACCGTAGCAACGGCAAAAGCTTATCTGCATTGCCGTTACAGTAGTTTGAAGTAGGTCGACTG
>JAHEYX010000071.1:9072-10863 GCA_023251415.1 Chitinophagales bacterium | reverse complement strand
TGTTGACTTTGTTTTGCCTCTTGCAGCTTTTGTTTTTGCCTTCGTTCAGTTTCGGGAAGCTCATGTCGACTTTGTTTTGCCTCTTGCAGCTTTTGTTTTTGCCTTCGTTCAGTTTCGGGAAGCCCTTGTCAACTTTGTTTTGCCTCTTGCAGCTTTTGTTTTTACCTTCGTTCAGTTTCGGGAAGCCCGTGTCGACTTTGTTTTGCCTTTCGTTCAGTTTCGGGAGGCTGTCGTTTCGTTTAGCAGTGCGTTCGATGTAATTGCGCAAAACCTCGTTTATAAAAGCATACGTTTCGTTTCAACTGCGTTAACAATCGCTTTTATAACGGAATCTATCGTTTTATAGTGCTTAGGCTTCGTTTTTTGTACGAACACTTTCGCTTTATAATATTAAGCATCGCTTCATCAAAATCGTTGTTCATATTCAAGTTATCTAAATGTGCATATCCCTAAGGTCGATAGTATAAAACCAGATGGTATTTTTTTAACCATTCGATGAAAGTTTATTTATCGTTTCAGAGGCTTTAGATTGGCTTGATAAATTCGTATAACTATGCCATTATATAATTTAAGCATTTGGATTGGAGACTGCTTGTAAAGTGTAGTTTGATTAAGCATTTTTCATCATCAAGAGCCTTTAGTATACTCTTACTTTTGACCTGGATTCATTATTTAGTACACCAACTTTTACCAACCAATAATGTCCTATCATTGCTTCCAATTTTAAATTTTCATTCGCATTTTTTAATTGGATTTTAATCAAGAACAGTGCAGCAGCAGTGGTTAGTTATATTGTTTCTTGGATTAATGATAACTTGCCTTTACGCCCCGATTATGTAGCGCAAAAATGCAAAGCCATTACGGAACTTATGTTTAGTAATGCAGTAACTACAAATTACTATTAAAAGCTAAATTGTTGCTTGTTTGCCAATACATAGTTATAGTTTAATTCCACTAAGTTATCCGGATAAGCATAAAATTCCTGATCGAGCGCTTCCCATAATTCATTTGCTTCTTCTTCAATTTCCAACACTACATCTTGACGCTGTTCCCAATTTGTTGGAACTTGTGCATTCGGAAAAGCTGCAATTGCTTTTTGCAGAATGCCTGCCATGTTATTTGCTCCAATAGTTGTTAAGGCCGCTATTGTCTCATGCGCATAATTGCCACTTGAATTATAAAAGTATTGATTAAACCCACCATTGTTCAATTCACGTTCAAAGCATTGATTAAAGTAGAATATTTGTTGGGCAGGTGTGAGTTTAGTTAACGCATCACCATAGGCACATAATTCCGAAATTTGGGTATCAAGTTCAATTAGCAGTTGATCGGCGTCTAAGCTGTCTAGTAATTGTTCAAAGTTATTCATGCTAGTAAATATAATGAATGAATTAAGATTAACAAAAGAATGAATTAAAAAAAGCACTACCCAATCATCAGCTAGTGCTTTATAAAAATTACGTGTAATTAAACCGCATTACTATTTCATAAATCGGTTTAACATTAAATGTAAAATATACGTGTAAACTTACTCCTGCTCTTTAATAAAAAGTACATGCGTTTCATCAGTATCAGGAGAAAGTGAAAAGGAAATTTCCGTTATTAGAAAATCCTCCCAGTCACTGGTATCAATTGGCCAATTGCCTACTTGATTATAATCCTTATCGAAGACCATAAACAAAGGATAATTATAATCTTGTTCTTTGGGACCAACAGCTACGCCTCCAAAAACGGAAACACCATCTTCAAATTTAGCATAATAAGCAACAATGTACTGATTTTCTGTAATTC
>JAHEYX010000071.1:0-9029 GCA_023251415.1 Chitinophagales bacterium | reverse complement strand
TGCTTTTCCGTTCTTTGGAATCATCATGGTGGCTTTGATAGGTACTATTGACATAATTTAAGTGGGGGGTTAATGTTAAAAAAATAATTTACCTTTCAAATATACACCTTATTTATTCATATCTATATTTATTTTATATTTAATTCTAATAAATATTATTTTATGTTATGACCACAAATTATCACCTAAATCTGTCAATCTTTTTAGAGCAAGCTCGTTGATTCACTAAAAATTCAATTCCTACGCTAAACCTGCACTATAAAACACTTTCACCATTCGCATCTGTTGTTAATACTTCGCTCATGTAATTAAAGAACGGACGTAATTGTTTGAATACAGCATTGCATTGTTTCACAAAATCGGTTTGCAGTATGGCTTCATCAGCGAAATCATGACGCAGAATAAATTGCTTGTAACGTAAGAACTTTATACCCGGATGTTTGGGATCAAACCCTCGCGGAGCCGTTACTAATTGTTCCCCTTCTAAAGCCCCAAAAGTTTTTATAATACTTGTTTTCTTAAACAGCTTATCCCACGCTTCATAGTTAAAAGAAATATCTTCTCGAATGCGTTGTAAATCGTCGTTATTCGGTCCCCAAAAACCACCGGCTAAAAAAGTATTGCCCGGTTCAATATGAAAATAATAACCGCCGCGCAGTTGTTTTGTTGCACGTCGGAAACTTCCACCCCAATGCGTATTGTAAGGGGTCTTCTCTTTCGAAAAACGCACATCCCGATAAATACGATGCAAGCTTTTTTTACCGCTTGCGGTTTCAATATGATCATGTTTGTTAAGCTCCTGTAAGAGCGCCTCTGCAAAGTTGATGATGTTTTCTTGTGCCAGTAAATAAGTAGCTTTGTGTTTATTAAAATAATCGCGGTTATTATTTCTTTTTAATCGTATTAAAAAGTCTAAACTTTCCTTTTGTATAACAATGGATTTCATTCGAGTAATTGAGCTGTTTAGTTACAAACGTAACAAAAGTGTACGTGCGCAACAATACTAAACTAAATTTATGATATTGCCCTATATTTAACTCATGAAATATATTTTAAGTTTAGTCCTCGTTATAGCCTTCTCCCCTTCATTGCTGGCTAATCCAATAAAAATAATGAGCTACAATATTCGTTACGACAATGCCGGTGATGGGGTCAACCAATGGGGCAAACGCAAAGATTCCTTACTGCACCTGATTAAAGCAAGTAATCCGGATGTGCTGTGTATTCAAGAGGCCTTGGTGAATCAAATGAATGATATCCAACAAGCACTGCCTAATTATGCAGCAGTAGGCGTAGGACGAGATGATGGAAAAACCAAAGGCGAATATGCAGCTATCTTTTACAGAACCTGTCAATTTAAACTTATCACAAAGGGGCAATTTTGGTTGTCAGCAACACCCGACAGTGCCGGAAATTTAGGTTGGGATGCCGCTTGTGTACGCATTTGTACTTGGGCTAATTTATACGACATAACCACTCAACAACACCTGTTTGTTTTTAACACACACATGGATCATGTAGGAGTTATAGCCAGAAAAAAGGGCGCTAAATTGATTCGTGCAAAAATAGAAGAGCTCGCTGCCAAAACCCCTACCCTTTTGTGTGGCGATTTCAACAGCGAGCCCGGTGATTCTGCTTATTTAAGCATCGTACAACCCATCAAAGCTGCTTGTAACTTTAGTGATACGTATAAGCCCTCAAAAACATTTAATTGCACCTTTACCGGATTTTCAACTGCAAGTACCGAATGTAAACGCATTGATTACATTTTCTATTCAAGTCAATTTACCTGTACTGCTTTTGCCATTCTCAATAAAAATAACGGACTGTATTATCCATCCGATCATCAAGCTATAGTAGCTGTTGTCCAATTAAAGTTATGAGTAAGGCTTAGTAAATCCTGAACCAATTTTACATACCGCTTTCATCTGCACTTGGCCCGTAAACGCCCGGAATTGCTATATTCAACAAACGCAAATACATTCCCAATTGCGCACGGTGGTGAACCATTTGACAATAAGCGTGACGTATGGTCATTAACTTACTTTGTTGCATGTAAATAATTTCGCCGTTACGTAAAGTCCATTTTTCTTCCAAAATAGCATCCGATGAGTTAGCGAAATGTGCTTGAGCAGCAGCTACATTACTAATGAAATAAGCCACTAATTCTTCCGCATTTTTACAGTCTTTTGGATTGTAGGGCGCAGTTGCAAAATCCAATTCATCGGTTGTTAAGCCCATGGTGATCCAGGTTGGCAAATCAGCTATATGTGTAGCCAAATCCTTTAAGCTCATGTTTTTTGGATGCGGTTTATAATCCATTTTGTCGGCCGGTACTAAAGCCAACATTTTTTGTGTACCGATAATTTCGTGTGCAAATTCTTGTTGAAAAGCTTCAATAAAAGTAATCATGTGAAAAGTATTTAATTTTTCACAAAGAAAAAGAGGCTTAGTGACAACAGTATGTCAGTAGGAAAATCAGGAATTGATTTTTTTTGCAATTTCCTTTAAATAGGCTTTTGAACGTAGTTTTAATTCAGGCGGTGCTATTAATTCGGCGGAATCGGCGTACATAAAATACCAGCGTGTGATGCCTTCTAAATGTGCCGTTAAAAAAGTCATGTCGGTGTATTCCTTATAACTGCGTTGCGAAACAAATCCGTTGTAATATTTTTGTTCACCGATGTATTTTAATACATCATTGTCAAACCGAATGACCACGGTATACAATTGCTCATCGCGCACAATTTGTTTCAAAAACTTGTGTAAAGTTGGATGGGTGAGTTGAAATTGCTTTCCGGTATTTTTCAATGCCTCCACACGGTCGAGGCGAAAATCGCGGTAATCGTTGCGCAAATGACAATAGGCAATCAGATGCCATTTGTTGTATTGATAAAAAACTCCGATGGGTTCAATTTGCCGTACGCTACTTCTTTGATTGTGATTGGCAAAATAAGTTAGTTCAATTATTTCCTTTTTAGCAATGGCACTAATCAATTGCCCTAATCCGGCGGCTTTGGTTTCATCTTGCGGCACATAGTTATTTTCTAAAACAGCAATATTATCATCCAATAAATCCAGGTACTCTTTTTCGGCATAGCGCATTACGGCTTTTACTTTAAACATAGCCGAACGGTAATTGGTGCTTAAAGAAGTATCGGTTAGCTTATCGACCAATTTTTCAGCAGTTAAAAAAGCGGTGGCTTCGGCAACCGTAAATTGAACCGGCGGCAATTGATAGCCTGCTACTAGCGAATAACCTACCCCTGCCTCACCAATTAATGGCACACCGGAAGCAGCCAAGGCTTTTATATCACGATAAACTGTGCGTAAACTAATCGAAAAACGCTCGGCAATGGCTTCGGCAGTAACCACCTTTTTCGATTGCAATTGGATTAATATTGCCGACAAACGTTCGATACGATTCATAAAACGCGAAAGTAAAATTTAGTGCAAACTTATTAAAAACGCTTGCATTTATTAGCATTCCCGGCTTTCGATTCAGTTACAACCATTTTCCGTAACACAAGACTTTACAAGAACCAATTAAAAATAGTAGGTTTGCAGCACATGTCAACATTTACTACCACCTCACGAATCATTGTCACTTGCAATAAACGCTTAGGCCCTTATTTAGCTGCTGAAGTAGAAGAACTCGGGTATAAAGTAGTTCGCAGCTTTACCTCCGGTGTTGAACTTGCCGGCACTTTAGAAGACTGTATAGTATTGAATCTAAAATTGCGTTGTGCCAGTCAGGTATTGTTTTCTTTAAAATCATTTTTTGCCGTTAATGCAGATGATCTTTATAAGAAATTGGTCAAGTTTCCGTGGAACAAGTTTATAGCCAGTGATGGTTA
This sequence comes from Chitinophagales bacterium, assembly GCA_023251415.1. Classification (GTDB taxonomy): domain Bacteria; phylum Bacteroidota; class Bacteroidia; order Chitinophagales; family CAIODY01; genus JAHEYX01. The sequence goes on along the minus strand of JAHEYX010000071.1, from coordinate 5,172 downwards.
TTTTTCGATTACGAGCAATGTGCATCATCCAAGTATATTAAAAGATTCATTTGCCAACCTGCGCGTTAAAGATGCTATTGTTGATCAGATGCGCGCATCAGGAGGAGAGCGTCCAAACAGTGGGGCTGAATTAAAAGGACTTGTTTTTCACTTGTATTGGAATGAAGCCGGAGCCGAATTATTTATTGATACCTCCGGTGAAACATTAGCAAAACACGGGTATCGCAAATTTCCGGGAGATGCGCCTATGTTGGAAGCCTTAGCAGCCGCTATCATTCGAGCAAGCAATTGGAATCGTAAAACACCGTTTATTAATCCAATGTGTGGATCCGGAACTATCGCTATTGAAGCCGCATTGTTGGCTACAAATCGTTATCCGGGATTATTGCGTTCGAATTACAGCTTTATGCATATTAAAGGCTATCAAGCAGCATTTTATCAAAAGCAATTGCATGCCTTACAAGCAGCAATTACACCACTTTCAAGTCCGTTAATTGAAGCCGGCGATATCAGTGAAGAAGCGGTACGTATTGCAAAAATCAATGCAGCGGCGGCCGGGGTAGCAGAAGCCATACATTTCGAACAATGCGATTTCGCTGCAACAAAAGTAGTGGCTGATGGAGCCGGTGTGATTTATTTTAATCCGGAATATGGCGAGCGATTAGGGGATGCAACAGCATTAATAGAAACCTATCGCGGTATAGGCGATTTTATGAAAAAGAATGGTGGGGGTTATACCGGTTATGTATTTACAGGTAATTTAGAATTAGCTAAACAAATTGGCTTGAAACCGCGCTATCGCATGGAGTTTTATACTAGTACGATGGATAGTCGCTTATTAGTATTTGAATTGTATTCCGGCACTAAACGCGCGCCTAAATAAGCGCTGTTTAGTAAGTTATAAAAATGAGAAAGGCTATTAGTTACCTAACAGCCTTTGATAAAAATACAATTCCCCAATCTATTTTTATCGCTCTCTTGTTTTCTCAAGAAAAACAGGTGTCTGAATCTTACCATGAGGTGAGGCCCCCCAGCCGCCCTTAAAGTAATTTTTTATGATCCAGAACACCTATTTTCTATCCATGTAAACAATCTAAATCACCAAAAGTTTTATATAATTTACTATTCTTTAATTAATTGCATACGATTAAAATGACTACCACTTTGCGTTTCAGCACTGATTAAGTACATCCCGACAGGAAGTGAAGCTATTAACGCTGTTGCATCAATTTTGTTTATGCCACTTACTACATTAGATGTTAACATATTCATAATTTTACCATTTAAATCCATAACGGTAATAGTCAAAGGTTCATTTGCTTTACAAGCCAATTGAATTGTTAAGGCACCATTGGTTGGGTTCGGATACAATTTCAATTCATCAATTGCAGCAAGGTTAGCATTCACAACTGCATTAATTTCAGAGTATTCTACGGTTTCATCTTGGTTCACCAACTGTATGCGGTAATAAACGGTTTGATTGCTTAAATTTTGGAAATCCAAATCCGTAAACTCGTAATTGTTCAAACTCAATTTATTAGCAGCAGTAACCATTCCGATAGCCGTGAAATTAATTTTATCTACACTGCGCTCCACTACAAAGTGCGAAGTATTTTGTTCGGCATAAGTAGACCAATTTAAAAAGGCATTTTCATCATCAGCAGTTACGGTGAAGGTGTTCCAATGCAAAGGTAATACGGTGTTGTTGTTGTTAAATCCTGCCGCAAATACCGAGAAAGAGTTTAAGCCGCTTAATTTGGCAGTTACCGTAGCTGATGCACTAATTCCGCTTGATTGTTGAGAAGCTGTATTAAACGAACCACCACCTAAACCCCAGGTAACAACACTATTGTTAGTATGAGGCGCTTTTGCAATCGTGTAATTCATTGCTGCTGAACTTCCTACAATAGCATTGGTATGTCCGTTGAAAGTCATGGTAACTTCGTAGTTAATAGTTGGAGCAGTAACTAAAGTCAAATTATTATCAAAAGGAGTGATTTCAAAATAACCGTGATTCAACAATTTATTTACCAGAGTTGCTTGCGGAGCACCGGCAGGAGTTGCGTTGAAAGCCGGTGTATTGGCTGAATAACTTAAATTGGCGCCATCCCATGTTTTGTAACTAACCAACAAGCTGCTAACATTACTGTTGTTGTTGATTTTTACTTGTGCTAATTCATAAGCTGTTGAAGCACCAACCGGAAAATCATAAGTTCCTGTAGTTACTTTTCTTCTTAAATTTCCAATGATATAGGAATTAGCAGTTGCAGCATGCAAACCGGCATAACCGCTAATAGCTGAGGTAGCAGAAGAAGTAACATACAATTCTTTAGCTGTCATATTCACAATACCGTTGCTAAGTGTTAATGTACTTGTACGAATAGAGTCGGAACTGTTTACGTTGCCACCATTCACCACCATACCGGTAGTAACAATTTTTGCAGTAGAATTAAATGTACCGCCAATTATGTTCAATAAACCGGTGTTGATGATAATATTGTTGGTAACACTGCTTGGGTTGTTGATGGTTAAACTAGCACAAGTATTCGTGGCGTTGATGCTATTAATAACTTGAGCTGCAGTGCCGTTTAAAGTAATATCGGCTGTTGTTGGAATGTCGATGTGCGTAGCAGTTAATCCACCGCTAAATGTTCCACCAAATACGCTGGCGTTTGCTGTAATCAAATTAACCGTGTTAAACGCTTGGAAATAACCGGTAGACGATAACGCATAAGTTTTAAAGTCGATAGTAGAATTATTGTAGGCATACAAATTACCAATTCCAATATTAAAATTCGACAGCAAGCTTACATAAGCAGAAACAGTAGCTGAGCCAATTTCCCAGATGGTAGCATTGGTACTGGAAATTGTGCCACCGGTTTGCGTAATGGTTTGTGGTGTAGTGGTGTTTAAAAATGCAATATGATCAACACTTCCACCGGTGCTGTTTATAGCACCACCGCTTTGTATAAAATTACCCATTAAATTAATGGTTGCTACACCGGTGTTGGCAGATAAATTTAAAGTACCACCGGCGATGATTAAGTCGCCACCTATGGATAATGAAGAAGCAGTTGAACTACCCACTAATGATAAACGCGCGATAGAACCGGTGCTCATAATAGTGAAGTCGTTAGTAATGGTTCTCAAATTTCCGGCTAAACTGTTTAACGTATTCATAGCCGGGCAATTCCAAGTGAAGTCATAAAAACTTTGATTGAATGTGGCCGTGTTAGGCATATTATTAATGATTCCATCGACTAAACATGTAGAACCCGTATTCCATGTAGCGGTGATAATTCTACCACCATCAAAACTGTGTTCGTAGGTTCCGCCATTATTTACCACTGTTGAACCACTAATGCTAAAGGTAGAAGCCTGCGTATTTTTTAAAGTACCATTAATAGTAAGATTAGCTAGCGTAAGTGTACTGCTCATGCTTGAATTATAAGTAACGATATGTCCGGCTGCAATAGTAACTGAAGCAGTAGTGAATGGAACTGCACCACCTAACCAGGTACTGCCTGCACTCCAATTACCCGTTTGAACAGAAAGATAACCGGCCATGGTAAAAGTAGAAGAAGAAGCCGAACCATTAGAAGTTGTAACGGTGAATACACCGCTTGTAGCACCACTTGGTATTGTTACTGTAATGCTGCTAGCTGAATTAACGGTATAGTTCGCAGCGGAAATTGTAGTTCCATTTAAACTTATCTGCGTAACAATTGGGGTACCTGCATTATTTTGGAAACCGGTACCGCTTAAGGTAACTGTAGTGCCTACGTAACCAGTAGCAGGGCTTAAATTGGTTACAGTAGTTGCATCAGAAATAATAATGGTTGAAGATACCGCACTGGTATTTGTTCCATCAGTAACACTTATCGTATAAGAACCTTTTGCGCTAAAAGTAATTCCATTAAAGGTAGCTATACCATTAACTGCGGCAACGGTTGTTGTACCACCAATAGCACCCGGACCACTTACTTTGGTAACTGTAAGCGTAGAAGTATTGCCTGTAGCAGTTACACCACAAACATTCGTTACAGTGGCTGTGAAAGCAGGAATAGCCGTATTAACCACACCATTAGCAGGCGTTGTATTTAAAGTTACGCCGGCTGCCACCGTTGAGGTATTCGCATTCATTGTTTCGGAATCGAAAGCCCAAGTAGTCGTTACACACGTTGCATTAGTAATTAATAAGCAAGCAATGTTATCACCATTGGCAGGCGCATAATTTAAAGTAGCACTTGTTGCACCGTTGATTGCAGTAAAGCCATCGTACCATTGTATGGTTGGTGAAGTACCTCCGTTAGTTATAGTGGCAGTAAAAGCCACGGTTGTACCTGCGCAAAAAGGATTTGCAGCGGCACTCACCACCACGGTAGGTGTAACATTCGGGTTTATGGTAGCCACTACAGCAGTACGTGATGCAGAAGTACATGCATTATTAGAAGCATCAACATAATAAGTTGTTGTAGCGGATAAAGTAGGAGTTGTATATGATGTACCGTTTGCAATAGCAGTGCCACCACTGGCTACTGTATACCAATTAATAGTTCCTGAAGAAGCGTTAGCGGTAAGTGTTACCGTACCATTTCCGCATCTGCTTGCACCGTTGGTAGAAGTTATGCTTGGAACTGTGGTATTGATAGTAACTGTTGCTGTTGTAGCATATGCCGGACAAAGCCCTGTTGAACTTCTATTGTATGTTATAGTATAGTTACCGGCAGCACTAGAAGAAGGGGTAATAACACCACTTCCATTAATTGCTAAACCGGAAGGAGTTGAAGTAAACCAAGTACTGCTTCCTGTACCGGCTGCATTGGTAATGGTAGGTGCAACAGTTTGCGAAGATGCACCGCATAATGTTGATGCAGGATAGCTAATAGTTCCGGCACCTGCTTGATCGATAGTAACATTGGTTGAAGTAGAATAAGCAGCACAGCCGCCTGTAGCCGGTACCGAATACGTTACAGCATAAGTACCTGCTGTAGATGTAGCAGGATTGATTGCACCGCTAGCAGCGTTGATGGTTAAACCGGCCGGAGCAGTGTATGTACCGCTTGCTCCAACTAAACTTGAAGTACTGATGGATTGGTTGCTGTTCACGCTACTGCAAAAACCATAAGACGAATAAGAGAAGTTTCCTGCAGGTTGAGTATTTACGGTTTC
>JAHEYX010000398.1 GCA_023251415.1 Chitinophagales bacterium | reverse complement strand
CGTAAAGTTGGCAACTTATTGTTTTTGAGTGGAATTGGACCACGTAAACCCGGTACAAATGAAATTCCGGGAAATAAATATGATGCATCCGGGGTATTGGAAGACTATGATTTTGAAGCACAATGCCATAGTGTGTTTGAAAACATTAAAATTGTTTTAGAAGCATCAGGAAGTGACTGGAGCAAACTAGTTGATGTGACAGTATTTTTGACGAACATGAAAAAGGATTTTGCAACAATGAATAAATTGTATGCAAGTTATTTTAGTACCTGTATGCCTTGTCGAACAACGGTTGAAGTGTTATCCTTGCCAACACCGATAGCCATTGAATTAAAATGTATAGCTACGCTGGATTAAAGAGCTTTACCGGCTTAATTTTTCCTTTAAGAACTTAGCGGTATAGCTTTCTTTAACAGCTAACAAGAGTTCCGGAGTTTGACTATGCAATAAATATCCTCCTTCGTCACCACCTTCAGGGCCAAGGTCAATCAACCAATCCGCATATTTAATAACATCAATATTGTGTTCTACAACTACGATGCTATGACCAGCATTGATAAGTGCATCAAAGGCGGTTAATAGTTTTTGGATATCGTGAAAGTGCAGTCCGGTAGTTGGTTCATCAAAAATAAACAAACCGGGTTCGTTTGCTTGTCCTTTGCCCAAGAAGGAGGCGAGTTTGACACGTTGTGCTTCGCCGCCACTCAGGGTACTACTGCTTTGTCCGAGCGCAACATAACCTAATCCGACTTGTTGCATGGGGCGAATGCGTTCGGTAATTGATTTATTATCGGCGAAAAAGAGCATTGCCTCATCGACCGTTAGATTGAGTACGTCGCTGATGTTTTTATTTTTGTATTGAACATCTAAGACCTCTTGTTTAAAGCGCTTCCCACCACAATCTTCGCAAGTGAGGTGAATGTCTGCCAAGAATTGCATTTCAATTAATACCTCTCCGTCACCCTTACAGGTTTCGCATCTACCGCCTTCAACATTAAAGGAGAAGTGGCGCGGCTGCATCCCTTTTGATTTAGCGCCGGGTTGATTTGCAAACAATTCTCTAATTTCATCATAAGCTTTAATATATGTAACCGGATTACTTCGAGAAGATTTGCCTAGCGGATTTTGGTCAACCATTTCCACGAATTTTATTGCGGAAGTATCGCCAACTAACTGATCAAAATTTCCGGGCTTATCACCGGCACCATTGAGCAATTGTTGTAAGGCCGGATAGAAAATTTGTTTAATTAAAGTGGTTTTGCCCGAACCACTTACACCACTAACGACGGTTAAGGTATTCAGCGGAATGCGTACATTAATGTTCTTAAGATTATTTTGTCGGCATCCTTTTAATTCTAGCCACCGCAAAGGCTTTCTTCGATGAGCGGGGAGTTCAATTTTTAACTCGCCGTTTAAGTAACGCGTAGTTAGTGATTTTTTATCGGAGCTTAGTTTTTTGTAATCTCCTTCAAAGACAACCTCGCCTCCCAATGTTCCGGCAAAAGGGCCCATATCAACGATATGGTCTGCGGCGCGCATCATTTCTTCTTCGTGCTCGACAACAATTACAGTATTTCCAAGGTCTCTTAACCGGAGCAAAACGTTTATCAATTGTTTCGTATCACGTGGATGAAGGCCAACACTCGGTTCATCTAAAATATATAAAGAGGAAGTTAAGTTGCTTCCGAGCGAGCGTGTTAGTTGAATTCGTTGTGTTTCGCCACCACTAAGTGTTGAAGATGGGCGGTTTAAGTGTAAATAACCTAAGCCCACTTGGTTCATAAACTGCAAACGGTTTTTAATTTCAATTAAAATTGTTTTTGCAATTTGTTGTTCGGTTTTATCCAGTTTAAGGGTTTCGAAAAATGGTATAAGGTTTTTAATTGGTAAATCTAAGAGCTCGGGTAAATTAGCGTCATTAATTTTTACATATTGGGCATCTTTCCGAATTCTGCTTCCTTTGCAATCGGGACAGGTTGTTCGTCCACGATAACGTGAAAGCATTACGCGGTATTGAATTTTATGTGTTTGGCTTTCGACCATTTTAAAGAACTCGCTTAAGCCATGAAAGTACTGATTTCCATTCCAAAGCAACTCAAGTTCTTTTTTTGTAAGTTCATTTATTGGTCGATGTATAGGAAAATTGAATTTGATGCCATTTTTTACCAAGGTATTTTTGTACTCACTCATTTTTTCACCTTTCCAGGGTGCGATAGCGTCTTCAAATACACTGAGCGTTTTATTGGGGAAAACAAGATCGGGATCGATTCCTAAAACCTGTCCGAATCCTTCGCAAGTTTTGCATGCTCCATAAGGGCTATTGAAGCTAAAAAAGTGGGGGTTGGGTTCTTCGAAAGCAATTCCGTCTAATTCGAAGCGGTGTGAAAACTCTCTTTTTTCTTTTCCAACCACTTCTACGATACAAGCGCCATCGCCCTCTTCAAAGGCGGTCTTAATAGAGTCGGCGATACGGTGATTGTTTTCTTCGTCGGTTTTATTAATGCTAAAACGATCAATTAATAAAAGGTAAGGTGTTATAGTGCGCCCACTAGTAGCACCTTTTTTGTTGTTTTTTTTCGCCTCTGAAGGCAGTTCGTTCAGGTAGTCTTCAATTCGTAACACTTCATTATTAACCACCATACGAGAGAAGCCGTTTTGTAATAAGATGGTTAAATGTGCGGATAGCGTTCTTTCGGAGGGCAGTAAAATAGGAACAGCCACAAGCACTTTATCATTGTTTGGAAAAGCGTTGATATAATTTAATACA
>JAHEYX010000397.1 GCA_023251415.1 Chitinophagales bacterium | reverse complement strand
CGACTATGGTAATTTTTGATGAAGAGATGAAACGTGCCGAACCCATTGCCGGTTATCAACCTGCTGAAAATTTATTACCGGTTTTACGTTATTTCAGCTCTAATGCTTATTTGATAAAAGGCTTTGAACAATGGCAAAAAGATGGCGAAAAGTAATTCTGCCGAAATGAAAATTCTAATACGTCTTCCCAATTGGCTTGGCGATGTAGTGATGAGCCTCGGCTTTATTAATGCATTGCGTGAACATTATCCGGATGCGCAGCTTGATGTAATCTGTAAAAAGGGTTTAGAAGAATTGGTTGCGTTTATGCCCGGTATCCATAAAACTTATGTCTTTTCAAAAGCTGAATACAAAGGTGTTTTGGGCCTTCGAAAATTTGGACGCCAAATTCAACAACACACTGCATACGATTTATTTTTCTGCTTGCCCAATTCCTTTTCATCTGCCTTAATGGGTTATTTTACCGGAGCTAAAAAACGTATCGGCTACAAACAAGATGGCCGTTCTTGGTTATTGACCCATACTTATAAAGTTCCAATAGGAAAGCATAGGGTTGATGAATATTTACAGTTATTGCAATGCTATTTACCACAAAGCAATAGGAAAGCGGCACATGTTTTTTTTGATTTAACAAAAACTCACGTCAATGACCGTTTTCTGATAAACTTCAATTCTGAAGCACAATCGCGCCGCATGCCTATTGCAAAGGCGGTAAAACTGGTGAATGCCATTTGTGCTGCATATACTACGCCACTGTTTTTACTGGGCAGTCCCAAAGATGCTGCCTACATAACAGCTATTGAAAAGCTGTGTAATCAAAAACAAGTAATCAACTTAGCCGGAGCAACTCGATTGGGTGAATTAGTGACTTGGATGAACGAAAGCCGTTTGCTTATTAGCGTAGATTCAGGGCCTTCTCATTTAGCCAATGCTTTAAAAACACCGGTAGTGGTAATGCATGGTGCCGATGATGAAAACAATACCGAAGCTTATAATAAAGCTTATGTATTCGGTTTCCGCAATGGCAAATTACCTTGCGAACCGTGTGTACGTAATACTTGCACTAAGTTTCCGGAGCCGGAATGTTTGTTGCAACTAGACGAATCGATTTTAATTCAAAAAATTAAAACAGCCTTAGCTGCTACAGCTTAATGTTGAAACGGATTGCTGTACTTAACATCACTAATCATTTTCGGATCAGATAAAGTATTTAAGAAAGCAATCAATTGCGCTTTTTCAATGGCTGTCATGTTCATACGAACCGGTGTAACAGTATTCGAGGCAGGTCCATTAAACGGACTGTCAGACGAGAAATTTACTGTAGGTCCCCAAATCATTGTAAAGCCAGGTTGCAAACGCGGATCTAAATTACGAACTGTTTTAATTCCGGTACTGTAGTGTTCCAATACTTGATCTAATGTAGCAAAACGTCCATCGTGCATATAAGGTGCTGTATAGGCTATATTGCGTAAAGTTGGTATTTTAAACACTCCGTTTAACGAATTAAATCCAGTGCTGTCTTGCATTTGCATAAATGCTCCGGCTCCTTGATCACCAACGTTTTCTTCATCTAAACCGGTACAAGCGCCTTGACCATTACTGCTGAATTCAGGTGGAACGTGACAGGTAACACAAGCAAACTTATTTTCAAACAACTGCTTTCCTGCTAACTCTTGACTATTGAAATTACTAAAATTAGTTGCGTACCCTTCGTCGTATTTGGTACGGAACGACATTACACTGCGCATAAATTGAGCTAAGGCTGTACGAATGTTTAATTCAGTAATTAGTTCGGCCCTTCCAAATGCTTTCTCAAATAATGGTCCGTAATAAGGTGTTTGTTTAACGCGAGCAACTACAGCATTTAAATCAGAAATGCCCATTTCAATATGGTTTTGAACCGGCATTAAACTCATATCTTCCAGTCCTCGGCTTGCACGCATATCCCAGAAAAAGGAATTGTAAAAAGTTATGTTCTGTATACTTGGTGCATTACGTGGCGTTTTGACCGCAATTAATCCTGTAGCAAATTGCTTTGGAATAGCAAAAGCATAATTCGCATTGTGGCAACTTCCACACGATACCGTACTGTTGGCACTCAAACGTGGATCGTAAAACAATACCCGTCCTAAAGTGGCAATATTATCATCAAGATGTGTGTTGCTGAATACTAAGGCACTCATGTGATCCGGAATAGGTTCACGGGTTTGATACGCATAAGGCGTTTCCGGCAGTACCGGCGAATTCAAAACTGCTGCAACCGGTGTTTCTCGCTTACAAGCTATAATACTGCTGGCGATACCAAATGCAGTAACGGCAATGAAAATTTTGAAAGAATTGCGCATATGTTTAAATTTTAAAGTTTACAATTTACAAAAAGTGCAAACGGTACTGTAGTACTTATACCACTTGCTTTTGAATGGGTATCTTGATTTAAAAAGGAAGGTGTATTTGTCGAGAATTTAGTTGTTTCACGCATCTGCGAACTAAAGAATAATAAAGATGCTTCGGTATAAAGTTCAATACGGCGACTAATCGCAAAATGCAATCCGAATTCAGGTCCAATTAAAAAGCTTTTATTTAAATTAGTAATCGTAGTGGTTTGATTAAATTGATTACCCGAATTATCAAATGCCAATGAGGTGGAAACCGTTTCTGTGCGATTGATGGAATAACGTACAATTGGTCCGTAATGCAAACGCCATCTTGGTCCTAACATATCAAAATGCTCTAATCCTAATGTTAATTCAGAAATATTATTGTTGGTTTT
>JAHEYX010000396.1 GCA_023251415.1 Chitinophagales bacterium | reverse complement strand
AAGATACAGGAAATGAATCAGCTTTCTTGTTCAAAATAGATTTTATAGTAACGGCGCCCGTCTTTTTCAACCCCTTGTTCAATCAATTCCCGATTGCCGTGAATGTAAATATGGAAATTCTTATCCAGTTTTAATACACTTTTAAAAACACGGGCTTGCTTTTTAACTGCCGCATTCGAGATGTCGAAGTGCCTTTCTATAGGCGTTTCGGTTAATTCTTGGTAATCGCTTTTGTATTGTTGAAAACGCTGAATCAATTCGGGTTGTGCAATTACTTCTTGTTCAAATTCATCAATATCAAAGGAGGATTTGTCTTTAAAAAACTGAATGGATTTGTTTAAGAAATCGGCTTGATCGGCTTTTGTTACTTCGAAGGCTTTAGGTAAATCGGATGTAATAAAATTTTTGCAAAGCGATAAAACGTGTTGGGTATGATGGTAATCATCGTGGCGTTGATTGACTTTTAAAAAATGATCGACCCAATAAACCGCTTCTTCGCCTTTACCGGCTTGATCAACCAAAGCCACCGCATAGCCTTTTTCTTTTTGGTAATTAAAAATTAAGCAGCCTTTATCCAGTTTGTTGATGTTAATTCCTTCTTCACTCGACACTTCATACAGTGAAGCAGCTTCTTCTACTTTCAGAAAAGTGTCTTTGCGTTCGGATTTGAATAGTCCAATGGCATCAACGAATTGCCCTTCTATTTGGGCATCTTTAAAATACACGGTATAAAATTCACCACCGTTTATTTTGGGATGCATGCTGCTTTGGTACAAATGTTTGGCAAAATGTACCGATTGTTCATGCAGCGTATCGGGTTGTTCAAATAAGCGGGAAGCATACACAAAAGCCTCATTCAAGTTTAAATCACTTTCATGATAAAAAGTATACAACTCACCTGATTTGAATGGGGTAAGAAAGTAAGTCAGTAAAAGGTTCTTCAAATCGGAATTTAACTCGGTACAATCTTCTGAAAGCTTTAAGCCTTCATCATTGCCCTTGTTTCCAACAAAATGGATGGCTACTTGCTCAAAGTCGGATATTAAATAAGGATTCATGGTCGTGTAGGTTCAATCAATAATTAGTAAGCGTATTGGTTATTGGTATGCGACTAGCGCTATTCGCTTGCGTTTAATGCGGCTTTTAACTGTTTAATTTCTTCTTCAAATATTGCAAAGCCTTGCGAACCGTTGGCAGCCGAATGATACCAGGAAGCATGAAGGAAATGATGTAATGCTTTGGCATGGTTACTTCGAATGCCTCCTCCGGGCATAATGACCAGTTTGTTATGTGCTTGTGCTAGTAAACGATGCAATTGTTGTTGACCGTTTAGCGCTGTACTTGGGCCTCCGGAAGTTAATATACCATCGTAGCCCAATTCAATCAGTTGTTCTAAAGCAGCCGACTGATCATGGATTTCATCAAAAGCTTTATGAAAATAACAGCTAATTCCTTTAGCAGCGGCTCGTAATTCTTTTGCTTGTTGCAAAAGAATGCCGTGTTCATTTAAAGATCCAACAACAACGCCTTTTATATTTAGGCGCAAGGCCATTTCGATTTGTTGTAAATGCAATTGGTGTTCATGTGCAGTATAAACAAAATTACCGGCTCGACAACGAATCAAAACATGAACGGGAATCTGTAAGGCGGATACGGTTTCTGTTAAACAAGCTGTACTTGGGGTAATGCCACCTACTTCTAAGGATTCGCACAATTCGATACGCGCAGCCCCTGCTTTTTCGGCAATTTGAGCGGCTTGACTAGAGGTGCAACAAATTTCTAATTGGACGGTGCTCATTGATAAAAGCTGTCTCCTTTTTGAACCGTATTGTTGTGCTGAGCAGAATAAACAGCGTAGGTAAAGCCCGGGCGTAAGCAATAGGCGCCGTGTTCCCCCTTTTTGTTGATAGCTATAAAACCAATTTGTTTATCGTTGAGTTTATCGCCACGTAATTTAACAGCTCGTTCAACAGCTGTTTTACAAGCTTCATAAGGCGATTTACCTTGACGCATTAATTCTACTACTAAATGACAACCTGCAATACGAATCACTTCTTCTCCATGTCCGGTTGCAGTTGCAGCCCCCACTTCATTATCTACAAAAAGCCCTGCTCCAATAATAGGGGAATCTCCAACACGTCCGCGCATCTTAAATCCCATGCCGCTGGTAGTGCAGGCACCCGATAAATTACCGGTAGCATCAATAGCCACCATACCAATCGTATCGTGATTAAAATCGCCATTCTCTAAATACAAAGGCGCAAAAGGACCGTGCGATTTTTTGTGATTGCCTTTGTTTTCGATATTAATAACGGGCTTGTATTCCGATTTTTTCAACCATTCGTCATAGGCTTTTTGAGCTTCATCCGATAATTTATTGGGAGCTAATACAAAGCCATTTTCCAACGCAAATTGCTGTGCACCTTCACCAACCAACATCACATGTGGCGTTTTTTCCATTACGGCACGAGCCACAGAAATGGGATGTGCAATGCGTTCTAAAGCAGCCACACTACCACAATTCGATTGCTCATCCATAATAGCAGCATCCAAAGTAACCTTGCCTTCGCGATCCGGATTAGCTCCTAAACCAACACAACAATTGATTTCACTTTCAGTAACCATCACACCTTTTTCAACCGCATCTAAAGCACGTCCACCGCTTGAAAGCACTTCCCAAGCCGCTTTGTTGGCATTAACGCCGGCATCCCAAGTGGATATTACCAGTGGGGTGTTCGTTGTTTTATCATCCGGAAGTACTTCACCTACCGC
>JAHEYX010000070.1 GCA_023251415.1 Chitinophagales bacterium | reverse complement strand
TTAAATGTTATTATTCAAAAGTTTGGTGCAAAGGTTTTTACAGATGGATTAAAACATGCCATGAAATTACCTTATCAAGAATTTGAAGATCAACGCAGTGGCGAAACATTAAGTGTTTTAACGAAAGTGAGAACAGATACGGAGCGTTTTATGACCAACTTCATAAATATTCTGTTTGGTGTTATTATCGGGGTATTATTTGTTATGGTATATGCAACCATGTTTATTCATTGGACCATTCCCATTGCTTATTTCGTTGGAATTTTCTTGCTTACCATTATTACCAATGCGCTCAGCAAGAAAATTAAAATTATTCAAAAACAAATTGTTGGTCAAACCAATGCCTTAGCCGGAAGTACCACTGAATCACTACGTAATATAGAATTGGTTAAGAGCTTAGGGCTAACGGGTCAAGAAGTAAATCGATTAAATAAAAACACTTACAAAATTTTAGGTCTTGAACTAACTAAAGTAAAACGTTTAAGAAGCATTAGTTTTATACAGGGTACTGTAGTTAATACTTTGCGTCAAATCATTATGTTCATTTTAATGTATTTGATTTTTGGTGATAAAATGGATGCCGGTCAGTTGGTTACCATGCAAATCTTCTCCTTCTTTGTTTTTGGGCCTTTACAAGAAATTGGAAACATTTTATTAAGTTACCGTGAAGCTGAGGCATCACTCAATAACTTTCATAATTTAATGCAAAAAGCACCGGAGTCGCATCCTGAAAATCCAACTCCGCTTGGAGCAGTAACACAATTGGCTTTTAACGGCGTCAGTTTTCAGCATAAAACTGCTCGTCATAAAGCGATTGATAAAATTAGTTTTAACGTAAAATTAGGTGAAACAATCGCCTTTGTTGGGCCTTCAGGAAGTGGTAAGACTACTTTAATGAAACTTTTAGTTGGTTTATACCGTCCGCAAGAAGGCAATGTGCTTTACAATAATTTGGACGAAAACACCATACATTTTGATGATTTGCGAAATCAAATTGGCTTTGTAACACAAGACACGCAGCTGTTTGCAGGCACTATTAAAGAAAATTTATTGTTCGTTAATCCGGCTGCAACCGATGCCGATTTACAAGAAGTATTGGCAAAAGCCTCTTGCAACAACTTGCTGCAAAGAGCTGAAAATGGCTTAGAGACTGTTATTGGCGAAGGCGGATTAAAATTATCAGGTGGCGAAAAACAACGTTTATCTATTGCTCGTGCTTTATTACGCAAGCCACATATTCTTATTTTTGATGAAGCCACTTCTGCATTGGATTCATTAACAGAAGAAGAAATTACCAAAACTATTCGTGATATTTCCTTACACCAGGAGCAGATTTGTATTTTAATCGCGCATCGATTGAGTACTATCATGCACGCCGATCGCATCTATGTGCTAGAAAAAGGGCAAGTTGTTGAAACAGGCAGCCACAATCAGTTATTGGATGAAAAAGGCTTGTATTATGCTATGTGGCGTCAACAAATTGGCGAACGTCGCAATGCTTAATACATCAATTTCACTATTTCTTCGGCTATAACTCGATCGTTACACAGACGCGGAACTTTATGTTGCCCGCCCAATTTGTTTTTGCTTTTTAACCATTGGTAAAAAACACCATTCGGTAATGCATGTACTATCGGCATAACCATCGCAATATCTTTTTGCCGCTTGGCTTCGTAATCGCTGTTATTAGCTTTTAAAAAATTATCCAAGGCCAACGTAAATGAGGTTAAACTGTCAGGTTCTTGTTCAAATTCGATAAACCATTCGTGCGTGCCTTGTGCACCAGCTGTCATAAACAATGGCGCGGCGGTATAATCGTTTAATTTAGCTCCGGTAGCTATACATGCTTGAGCAATGGCTTCTTCAGCATTATGCACCATCAACTCTTCACCAAATGCATTAATGAAATTTTTGGTACGACCTGCAATTTTAATTTTGAAGGGATGTAAGGAAGTGAACGTAATAGTATCGCCTATTTTATACCTCCACAGGCCTCCGTTCGTAGTAATAACCAGCGAATATATTTTTCCTATTTCAACCTCATCCAATTGCAAGGTTTGCGGTTGTTCTTCTTCCAAGTGTTCGATAGGTATAAATTCATAAAAGACTCCATAATCCAACATCAACAACATATCATCAGCGCCTTGCTCCAATTGAATTCCAAAAAAGCCTTCACTTGCGTTATACGTTTCATAATAATTAATAGCACTTCCTTTAAGCACTTGTTTGAATTGATTTCGATACGGAGCAAAGTTGACCCCACCATGAATGTACAGTTCTAGCTGCGGCCAAACTTCATGAATACTCGATTTTCCGGTTTTCTTTAATATGTTTTGCAGCAGCACCAAGGTCCATGTTGGTACACCGGCTATATGCGTAACGTTTTGTTTTAAGGTGGTGCTTATCATTTTCTCGATTTTCAACTCCCAATCATCCATCAATGCCACTTCTAAATCAGGCGTACGCAATACCGAACCCAACCATGGCATGTTTTGATTTAATACTGCTGAAAGGTCTCCATATGCCGATGCATTGTTTAATGGATTAACCTGATGACTTCCACCCATAACCAAACCTTTTCCACTAAAAATAGTAGTGTCCGGATGATTGTAACAATATAAGGTTAACAAATCCTTGCCTCCTTTATAGTGACACTCATCCAGTGAATCTTGGCTGATTGGAATGAATTTACTTTTGTCGGCAGTGGTTCCACTTGACTTCGCAAACCAATTAATATCTGAGTACCATAGCAGGTTCTGTTCGCCCTGCATCGTTCGATTGATAAACGGTTTTAATGATTCATAATCTTGTAAAGGCACCCGGTTTTTGAAATCTGCAATCGTTTCAATACTGCTATAGCCATATGTTTCACCCCATACTGTATCCTCAGCTAAAGTAATTAGTTTCGAAAACACCTGTTGCTGCGATTCAAGCGGCTCTTCTATAAAGAACTGTATTTGATCGTAGCGTTGTTTAAAAAACCAAGAAAGTAATGTATTAAAAAAGGCCATTTAATTGCAAATTTCAAGTACTAAACATACAAGTTTGAAATGATTATTCTGTACATTTTAATCATATTTAATCCGAGGGTCAACCCAAGCATATAAAACATCGCTAATTAAATACCCCACCAATGTTAAAATACCGGTTAAAGTAAAAATGGCTATAATTACCGGATAATCTTGGTTTCCGATAGCTTGAAAAATTAAACTACCCATTCCTGGCAATGTAAATATGGTTTCCAATATAACTGAACCGCCAATTGCCGCCGGAAAAACATTAGCAAATACCGTAATCAAGGGTAATAGTGAATTACGAAAGGCATGTTTCCAAATAACCGCAGCATTGCTTAATCCCTTTGCTTTAGCAGTTCGTATGTAATCTTGGTTTAATGCTTCTAACATTCCAATGCGTACGGTTCGTGATAAAAAGGCAATAGAACCATAAGTATAACAAATGAATGGTAAAATTAAATACGGTATAGTTTGCCAACATTTCGACAAGAAGCCGGAATTAGAACTGAATCCCAATACCGGTTTCACTCCGGATGCAGGCAGCCAGGCCATAACAGTTGGATTGGCGAATGTCATCAACAATAATGTTGCCACCCAAAAAGCAGGAAGTGCAGGCAACATAAAGGTGAGCACCGATGCAATTCGTTCTCCTCTAGTGCCACGACTAACAGCCGAAAAAACACCTAAAGGAATTGCAATGAAATAGGCTGTGAGAATGGCAGTTAAGGAAAAGAACAATGACCATGCAATGCGCGAACCAAGCAATGCACTTACTTTAGTTTTTGTGGTGTATGAAATTCCAAAATCGCCATGAATTAAGCCATTAGTGGTAGTTTGCGCATTAGTGCCATCACCAAACAACCAGCGATGGTATTGATTTTGAGGATGCCAGCGAATAACCGGAATATAATTTCTCCACAATTTTCGCTTATGATACATTTCATCTAAACTTAATGCAGCAATATGAATCCACGAATCATCCTGATTTTTCAATACGAGATTTGAAAGTTGCGTTAACTGCTGAATCAATTTTGTTGCCTGTGTTTCATTATCTGTATACAGTAGCCCTAATAACGTGTTTTGAATTAATCGAAGAGAATCCGAATTATAACTGCTATGCGCTTCCTGCAAGCGACCCATTTGATTTAAATACAATTGCAAGGAGTGATGAAAGGTTTCTACTGCTTTAGTATTACCGGTTTGATTTATTTGAATAGTTAAGGCTTTTCGTTCATCAGTTGCCGGTATTCGATTAAGCGTATCGCAATCCGATAAGGCCGATAAGGAAAAATAAAACAATGGCAAGTCTAAGCCCAAACGGTGTTGCCAACTTTTTTTTTCGTTTAAAGATGAAACAGCATTAGCATCGCCTTCTGTTGAATAACCGCTTATCAGTCGTTCTGCAGCATCTCCAGGTGCATTAACACTGATGATAAACGCTAAAAGTGTTATTACAAATAAAGTAGGGATAAAATAGGCTATGCGTTTAAGGCAATAATTAAACATAGTGAATTGACTTCAATAAAAATACAATGTCTTTTGTATTTGCTGTATTTTAGTTGAATTAATTTTTTTTATGACTGAACTAAGAAGCTCCTATTTTCAAAAAGCGCCGGTTTGGGAAATTGCAAAAGACTTAATCGGTAAACAAATTTATACAAATTTTGACCATCAATTAACCGGAGGAATAATAACCGAAACGGAAGCTTACAATGGTATTTATGATAAAGCTTGTCATGCGTTTGGTGGGCGAAAAACAGCCCGAAACCAAGTGATGTATGAAGCAGGCGGCGTTAGTTATATTTACTTGTGTTATGGAATCCATCACTTATTAAATTTCGTTACTAATCGAAAAGGTATACCGGACGCAGTTTTGATACGCGCATTTGAACCAACAATTGGCATTGAGTATATGTTGCGCCGTAGAAATAAAACCCGGCTCGATAGTCGGCTTAGTTCAGGCCCCGGCTCTGTTTCACAAGCATTAGGACTAAACTTACAGCACAACAATTTAACTATTAGTAAGAAAAACAGCATCTGGATTGCAGAACCTGAACGTGAATTTACCAATAAGGAAATTGTTTGCTGTCCAAGAATTGGTGTTGATTATGCCGAATCGGATGCGCTTCTGCCCTATCGCTATTATTTAAAGGATTCGAATTATGTAAGTGTAAAGGCGAAATTCAAGTAAGCTTTAAGAATGGAATAAACTTAAAATTCAAACGTTTGATTAGGTCGTTTCATTTTACAAAAAAACAATTGCAAAATAGCAGCGCATATGAGCTCTGCATTATTTTCTTTTTGAAAAACAAATTGAATTTTTTTGTTGCAGAGACAGGACTCGAACCTTTGCCCTTCCGTTTACGCAAGGGTATGAGCACGACGAGCTTGCCTCATAAAAAAAGCACAAACTTTCATTCGTGCTTTGATCTTTTTTGTTGCGGAGACAGGACTCGAACCTATGACCTTCGGGTTATGAGCCCGACGAGCTACCAACTGCTCCACTCCGCGATTTGTGGCTGCAAAGGTACGCTTATAATTGGTATCTGCAAATGAAAATGAATTAATCTTTAATTTTTTTCATTGCCAATGAAGAAATTTCTATTCTTATTCAAGCTATTCAAACATATTCACGACATGCGTCATGGCATGATGGGCTGTTAAATCAAACTGAACCGGAACTACAGAGATGTAGCCATTTGCTAAAGCCCATTCATCCGTATCAATACCTGCGTCTTGGTTTTCAAATTTTCCGGTTAACCAATAGTATTTTTTTCCTCGAGGATCAATACGTTCATTGAATTCCTCCACCCATTTTGCTTGAGCTTGTCTACAAACACGCACTCCCTTTATTGTTTCAAAGTCAAGTTTTGGAAAATTCACATTCAGCAATGTTTTTTCAGGCAATCCTTTTGCAAGAACGGTTCCAGCAATTTCTGCTGCAAAATGTTTGGCTGCAGAAAAATCTGCTTCAAAGGCGTAGTCTAATAATGAAAATCCGATGGCCGGTATTCCTTCAATAGCGGCTTCCATTGCCGCACTCATCGTACCGGAATAAATTACATTAATTGAAGAGTTGCTGCCGTGATTAATACCGCTTACACATAAATCCGGTTTACGATGTAACACCTTGTCCACTGCAAGTTTAACACAATCCACCGGTGTACCGGAACATTGATACGCTTCTGCATTTGAAAACAAATCCGATTTCTCTAAGCGCAATGGACTGCCGATAGTAATAGCATGTCCCATTCCGGATTGAGGTTTATCTGGTGCAACAACAACTACCCTTCCTAATGGCAGCATGGCCTCTACTAAAGCACGTATTCCCGGCGCAGAAACGCCGTCATCATTTACCACTAATATTAATTTTTCGTTTGACATGTTCCTGTTTTTTGCAAATATCCGATATACGAATGGATTTATTAAATAAAAAAAGGCAACTCGTTTGAGTTGCCTTTTTTAGTAGACTTTATTTACCTTAAAACTTAAATCCTATACTTGCACTTAACATGTTCTTATTCACTTTTAAAGTTGCTGCAGGCGTTGGTATTGTATTTTCGAAGGCGTATGGTATGTTTAAAACGGATGCTGCTGAATGACTGAATGTTACATCAAAGAAATAATCCTTTTCACGAAGTCCTGCACCAAATGAAATCACTTGCATTTTTTGATCATAACCTGCTACGGTCGGTGTTTTATAAGGACTTCCATAAACAGCATAACCTGCTCTAATGTGGAAAATATCAATTTTTGCTTCAGCACCAATTCGAATATTAGAAGCTGAAGTATAGTACTTACTTAAAATTCGATTGATATCATGAGCCGCTGCATTATCTGAAGCACTTCCATTAACAAAAGTTAAATCGGATGAACTGTGATCTACAAATTCATAGTCGACAGTAATAAAGCCGTATTGTTTAATCATAAACGCTGCACTTCCTACAAAACGCCAAGGCGTATAGATATTGTATTTAATACTGCTGGTTGTTTCATCAGCATGTTCTCCGCTTGTATCACGCACCGTAGTCATTTTAACAGTGTATTTATCTGAAAAACCATAATAAGTAGGGGTATGAATCGCTGCTCCTACTCGAACAAAGTCGTTGAACTTATAGATTAAACCCAATTTCAAATTAATCCCCGAACCGGTAGTTGTTAAATCAGACGAAGAAACAAAACTCTTAAAGTCGGCGTGTTTTAATGAATCATCTGTTTCAACATAATCCATAGAACGGGAATAGCGTACAAACGGGATTCCAAGCGATGCTCCTACAAAAATTTTTTCGCTGTAATTTGCGCCTACACCCAAATTCATTTCGTTAATGGCTCCGCGTTCATTAATGTCAACTTGTTGATTAACTTGACCTCCGGCATTAACTGCAGTATAATTTGTGGAATCGGGATAATTGGCGTCCAGCAACCACGCATTATAAGCTAAGCCGCTTCCAAAGGGGTCATAATTATACGCATTACCCGGTAGTATGCTTTTACCACTGATATCTTGCATGTATTTATCACCAATAGAACTTGAACGATTGTAATTGCCGTAACTGATTGAGTTGGCAAAAGATGCAATTTTGTTAAATCCGAAAGCCCAACTAACCGAACGCCAACCCTTTTCAACTTCCTTGCCTTTAAAACGATATTTATTATTGGTTACTAAACCTAAATTATTAAAACTAAAACGAGTGGTTTGGCTACTTAATCCTTCACCCAAATAACCTGCGGTAGTTCGGATATTATAAATGGTAGGAGTAAAAACAAACTCGCTTCCATGATACAAACCAAGTCCTGCCGGATTATTACTTAACGCACTAAAGTCGCCTCCTAATGCACCGGTAGCACCGGCTAATCCTGAGCTGCGAGCAGTACCTCCGGCTGTCAATAAACTGTATCTAACCACATCATCATCGTTTTGCGCTTGAGCCGCAAGTGCGCTGAATAAACTGATTGCTACAACTAAACTTTTTAATTTCATATCGATTGATTTTTGTTACAATTGAAAACTTACTTTAATTATCTTCTTCCACCACTACGACCGCCGTTTCCACCCGATGAATTTCCGGAGCTGCGAGGTGCTGCCGGTGGAGGACTATAGGTTCTTGTAGGCGCTGCCGGTGGCGGTGAATAAGAAGGTCTTGATGCTGATGATTGATTGTTGTTATTGCTTCTGCTCGGACGACTGGCTTGTGGTTCAGCTGGTGCTGCCGGTGGCGGTGAATAAGAGGGTCTTATTGCTGATGATTGATTGTTGTTATTGCTTCTGCTTGGACGACTAGCTTGTGGTTCAGCTGGCGCCTGTGCAGGAGTTGGTGAAGTATAGGTTTGGTCACTACTATTCGAATTGTTTTGATGTCTTCTAGGTCGTGGAGTTGCATTTGGATCTCCGGAATTTGAATACCCGCCATTTGAATTACTGCCACCATCTTCTACAAATTGTTGTCTTGGACGATGGTGCGTTGGAGTAGGATTATTAGCCGGTGGAGCTTGTTGTGGAGCAGCTTGTTGCGGCATGGATTGAGGCGCTGCTTGTTGAGCTGGCGGTGCACTTTGATTGTTTTGTTGTGCACGACTAGGTTGTATTGCAGGTTGAACATGATTGTTCTGTGGTGTCATTTGCGGCGTATTGTTTACCGGCGCTTGTTGGTTCGTTGGAGCCGGAGAAGATTGTTGTGCAGCCGCATTTTCATGATAAATATGGGTTGGATTTCTTGTGTTTGGTACGTTTGGATTAGCTGCATTTTGTTGTGCAGCACTTGAAGGAACAGTAGTATGCTGATTGATGTGATCCACAGGTCGACTTGTGTTTGCTCGTGAATTAATTGTATTTGCTGCTGAACCTGTTACAACTGTATTATGCGTGGTATGGTTCGCAAAATGTGTTCCTCCGGTATATCCTGAAGTACTAACAGAGTTACCATGATGCCCGTAGAAATAATGAGAGTTGTTGGTATTGTTGTAACCGGCTGTTCCTAAGCCATCATAATAGCCATTGTTATAACCGTTGTAATAGCCATTGTTATAACCGGAATAATACGGATTATAATAGCCATAATATGGACTGTACCAAGGGCTGTAATAACTATTGGCATAGTAAGGGTGATAAAACCAAGGATTGTAGTAGCTGTAGGAATAGTAACAATAAGGATTATAATAAGAGTAAGTTGGTCCCATATACAAATTAAAACCGCAGAAAGGATCATAATAGATGCTGGTTCCCCATGACATTGGGTTGTAATCATACCAATAACGGTTTACATAAACATCATCATAATAACCGAAGCCGTAGTAATTATGGTGAAACCGACGCAAACGACTTGCATAATAATAGTCGTTATCATCGTCGTAATTGTAATCGTCATTGGTATAGTAATCCGAATTGGAGCCGGAATTATTGGTGTAATTTTGATTTGAATTATCGGCACCATTATCTTCCGAATAATTAGAATTGTTGGAATTGGTGTTGTTTTGTTGGTAATTGTCTGCATCAGCCGATTGCTGTTGTGCTTGTTGATTGGACTGATATCGTTGTGCTTCTTCATCACGCTTTTGTTGCTCGGCTATTCTTGCTTGCTCTTGTTCACGCTCACGTTGGCGATCGGTGGAAGAGTAATACACATCATCATAATTGGTACCAACGGATTGATAACCACCTGTACAAGCCTGCAAACCTAACAAGGCAAGTGCGGAGAGATAAATTACAGCTTTCATTTTTTTATTTATTTAGATAGTAATTAGTAGAACAAGTTTAACTAAACCGATAAAATACTATTTTTGACGTTTAGTTGTGAAAGCATCAACGCAAGGATTGTACCAAATATTTTTTTTGCCCTGATTTGATGAATTACAGCTATAAAATTAGTGAATAAAACAGTGCCCTAACCAACTTTAACATATTATAAAAACATGAGCAAAGAGATTACTCCCCGTGAAAAAGACTACTCCCAATGGTATATAGATATCGTATTAAAAGCTGGATTGGCTGATTATTCGGCAGTAAAAGGCTGTATGGTCATCAAACCTTACGGTTATGCGATTTGGGAAAAAATGCGTGATGCATTAGATAAAATGTTCAAAGACACCGGGCATGTGAATGCTTATTTTCCATTATTTGTTCCAAAAAGCTTATTTGAAGCCGAAGAAAAAAATGCAGAAGGTTTTGCCAAAGAATGCGCTGTTGTAACGCATTACCGCTTGAAAACCGACCCTAATAATAAAGGAAAACTCATCGTTGATCCGGAGGCAAAGTTGGAAGAAGAATTAATTGTACGACCAACCTCCGAAGCAATCATTTGGAATACCTATAAAGGATGGATTCAATCGTATCGCGACTTACCAATTTTGGTGAATCAATGGGCTAACGTAGTGCGTTGGGAGATGCGTACACGCTTGTTTTTACGAACTGCTGAATTTTTATGGCAAGAAGGACATACGGCTCATGCTACTAAAGATGAAGCAGTAGAAGAAACCGTAAAAATGCTAAATGTGTATGCAACATTTGCCGAAAATTTCATGGCAATGCCTGTTATTAAAGGGGTTAAAACAGCTAATGAACGTTTTGCCGGTGCTGAAGACACCTATTGTATAGAAGCCATGATGCAAGACGGTAAAGCTTTGCAAGCAGGTACTTCGCATTTTTTAGGGCAAAATTTCGCAAAAGCCTTTGATGTTACCTATTTAACAAAAGAAAATAAGAAAGAATCGGTTTGGGCAACCTCGTGGGGCGTTTCTACACGTTTGATTGGGGCTTTGATTATGACCCATAGTGATGATGAAGGCTTGGTTTTACCTCCAAATCTCGCCCCTATTCAAGTAGTTATAGTTCCGATTTCTCGCAATGATGAACAACTCCAAAGCATAAGAACCAAGGTTGACGGCTTAATAAGCGACTTGAAAAAA
>JAHEYX010000395.1:804-2779 GCA_023251415.1 Chitinophagales bacterium | reverse complement strand
ACCAATAACTTAGCAGGCATTCCTTCTATCGTATTCGGTTTGTTTGGTATGACCTTATTCGTAAATAAATTGCATTTCGGTGACAGTATTATTGCAGGCTCATTTACCTTGGCTTTATTGACTTTACCGGTTGTTATTCGTGCTACGGAAGAATCGTTGAA
Source organism: Chitinophagales bacterium (assembly GCA_023251415.1). GTDB lineage: Bacteria > Bacteroidota > Bacteroidia > Chitinophagales > CAIODY01 > JAHEYX01. The sequence goes on along the minus strand of JAHEYX010000395.1, from coordinate 2,618 downwards.
GCGTATCGACAAAACCTTTCGTGAAGCCAGTTATGCACTTGGGGCAACTAAAATACAAACCATCAAACGTGTGGTTTTACCCATGAGTTTGCCCGATATCATGACCGGATTAATCCTTTCTATTGGTCGTGTGAGTGGCGAAACGGCTCCCATTTTATTTACTGTAGCGGCTTATTTCTTACCACAATTACCGCACAGTATTTTCGATCAAGTAATGGCTTTACCATATCACTTGTATGTAATTTGTACCAGTGGTACACATGTCGAAGAATCACGTCCTATTGCCTACGGAACCGCTTTGGTACTAATTTCTATCGTGTTGTTGGTGAATGTATTGGCTACCTTGTTGCGTAATTTCTTCGGTAAAAAAGTTAAAATGAATTAATAAAATTAAGAATAAAAAATAGCATGCTTAAAGAACAAACAGCTAATGCAATTATCAGTGCGAATGAAGTAAACCTCTACTATGGTAGCTTTCAAGCATTAAAAAACATTTCTATTGCTATGCAGGCCAATTCGGTTACTGCATTTATCGGTCCGAGTGGTTGTGGTAAATCAACGTTTTTACGTACCCTTAACCGTATGAACGACTTGATTGATAATGTTAAAATAACGGGTGATATTCATGTGGAAGGAATGAATATCTATGATAAAAAAACGGATGTTGATACCCTCCGCAAACGCATCGGGATGGTGTTTCAAAAACCGAATCCTTTTCCGAAAACAATTTATGAAAACGTGGCTTATGGCCTTCGTGTAAACGGTATCAACGACCATCAAACGGTGGAAGAAACTGTTGTTCGTTCGTTGAAACAAGCGGCTTTATGGGAAGAAGTAAAAGACAAATTAAAGAAATCGGCATTTGAATTATCAGGTGGTCAACAACAGCGTTTATGTATTGCTCGTGCCTTAGCTATTGCTCCGTCTATCTTATTAATGGACGAACCGGCTTCCGCATTAGATCCGATTTCTACAGCTAAAATCGAAGAATTGATTTATGAATTAAAAGCCAATTATACCATCATTATTGTAACGCACAACATGCAACAAGCGGGTAGGGTAAGCGATAAAACTGCGTTCTTCTATTTGGGTGAATTAATTGAATTCGATGATACCAAAGAAATTTTTACCAACCCCAAAGAAGTTCGTACCCAAAATTACATTACCGGTCGCTTTGGCTAGAAGGTTTGGTTTTGGAAGACTGCAGATTTACTATTATATTTAGGGTATACAATTAATAAAACTAAGATTTATGAATCACTTGGATTTAGAATTAAAAGCGTTGAAGGACGAAATGATTGAAATGTGGAATTTGGTTATTCAACAATTGAAAAAAACACGCTATTCGGTTGAAAATTTAGATAAGGATTTTGCACACGAAGTTATTTTTGGTGAAAAACGTGTGAATGCAATGGAGATTAATATCGATCGCAATTGTGAAAACATATTCGCCTTGTTTAATCCCGTTGCTGTTGATTTGCGCTTCGTATTAGCCGTATTAAAAATCAACAATAACATGGAGCGCAATGGCGATATTGCTGAAGGTATTGCCAAGTTTGTGTTAACCTCTTCTTCTAAATTTGATCGCGAATTGATGGAAAAAGTTCGCTTCGACGAAATGTTTGAATCGGCTATTGCAATGATGGTTGATGGCTTGCATGCTTTTAATATGGAAGATACCGGCATAGCGCGTTCATTATTCTCGAAAGATGAATTACTGGATGAAATCAACTACAAAGCCAATGATGTTATAGCTGAATATATTCGCATAAATCCGGATAAAATTGAAGCGGCTTTATACTTGTTGTCTTCTA
>JAHEYX010000395.1:0-794 GCA_023251415.1 Chitinophagales bacterium | reverse complement strand
AGAACGAGTAGGGGATCAAATGAAAAACATTGCCGAGGAAATTATCTTTTACATCGAAGCCAAAGTGTTAAAGCACCAAGGAAAGAAATAAACAGCCACGTTTATTTTATTTCTTGATAAACAGCCGTCGATAAATTAAACTGCTTAGGATTTAAAAATCGGATAGTCGTAGGTCCGAAGTCACCGAAGAACAAGGAATCACAGCCAATGTCTTTTTGAAATTCGGTTTCATAATTCCGTACAAAGAAACTGCGGTCTTTTCCATTATCCTTATATTTTGACAACAACAACGAGGTACTGGACATGGCCCAACATTCTTCAGCTGGCAAATGTGCATTTGCACTGCTAATATAAGCTTTATCGATATGCTGACTTTTCATTTGAAACAAGATGCTTGAAATACGTTCATGTGTATGCGCAATGTTAACTCCACGATCAATCACACGAGCAAATCGCAACGAACAGCAACTCAACAATAAAAGCGCTAATAGCACTTGCGATTTCGTAGTGGCCAGTACTTTCCAACAAAACACGTAAACAACAAAGGCTGCCAAAACCTGCAGGTAATGTTCGTAGTAATAATTATAATGCATATCAAAATAAGAACCTGCGATTAATAAAATATAAAGTACCGACACCAGTAAAAAATAAACTAACAGCAGCCAGTTTTTACGAGCTATAAATACCATTATAGTTGCTAAAAATAAGACAGGTAACACATACGCTACTTTTATTAAATAATTAAAATAGCTTTTTATAAAGTTTCCGCTAATGACTTCGTTAAAATGTTGAAA
>JAHEYX010000069.1 GCA_023251415.1 Chitinophagales bacterium | reverse complement strand
GTTGATGTACATATCGGCAACATTGGCTTTGATTTTCATTTTAGAAGTATTCACCACACGAATACCCGAGAAGCCGGCAGCAGCCATTTCACCTTCTTTAATTTTAATTTCATCCACCACACCATTAAATGGAGCAATGATTTTAGAATATTGCAATTGTGTTTTTAAAGCAGTGATGGTTTTTTCTAAACCTTCTTTTTGTGCTTTCGCTTGCAAGTATTGAATTTCACTACCAATTTTTTGATTCCATAAATTTTGTTGACGTTCGAAAGCTGTAGTAGCTAATCCTAATTGTACATTGGTGGCATCAATTTGAGCATTTAAAGCAGAAGCATCTCCTTCAGCCATAACGTCACCGGCTTTCACTTGATCACCGGCATGAACTAATATTTTGGTAATGGTAACACCTGGTTGTTTAGTGGCAACCAAGGCATTGTCATCTGCTTCAACATTACCTTGAACTTCTAAATAGTGTTGGAAATCGCTATAAGCAACTTTTTCCAATTGCACCATTTTGATATTGTCTTTTTTGGAAGTGTCGGTTGAAGCAATTTCCTCTTGCAGCTTTTTAATTTTATCGCCAAGCTTACTGTATTCGCTTTGTAGTTTTTCGAGTTCTGCTTTTTTATTGCCGGTTTTTGGTCCGCAAGAAGCCAGTACCGCAGCAGAGATGAATAGAATGAAGATTTTTTTCATGAGATATGATAGATTGAGTTTTATGTGAATGATTATTATTGTAAGGTTCCGGTTGCTTTTTCAAAATTAACTTTGGCGATATAGGCATCGTACAGCGCCGACAAGTAATTGGTTTGTGCTTCTTTCAAAGCGGTTTCTGCAGTCATTACTTCTAAATTACTTCCAACCCCTTGTTGGTATTTAATTTTTGTAACACGAACCACTTCAGCAGCTAATTGCATGTTTTCTTTTTGCGATTGGATGCTCAGTAATGCATTCTTTAATGAAGTACGCGCATTCTCCAATTCCAATTGAAAAGCATTTTTTAAGTTCATCAAATCATTTTGATTTTGTTGAATTTGCAAACGCACTTGTTGTTTTTTGTATTTGTTTTGATTGCCGTCGAATAACGTTGCTCCCATTGATACCCCAACCACACTGGTAGGATAATATTTAACACGTTTGAAGAAATCGAAATCATTTGAGTAGTGGGAAAAGCTGTAAGAGCCGATAGCCACTAAGTTTGGCATCCAAGCCCATTCACGTGCTTTTAATTGTAAACGAGTGAGCTCGATTTGTTTATTCAACATTACCATTTCTAAACGATTAGACGGGTTGTAATTGGTTTGAATTAAATCGGCTTTTAACAATTGATCGTCATCTAACGAATCGGTTAAGGTAAGCGGTTGTGTGATGTCCATTCCGATTTGGAACTTCAATAAAGAGCCGGTTAAGCTAACCATTTCCGAAATTTTAGTTTGTTCGGTAAGCAAGTTGGTATAAGCAATTTGCAAACGATCAACATCCAATTGTTCTACAAAGCCTTGTTTGTTGTAAGCTTTGGTATCGTTCAATATTTTTTCGAGGCGATCGATATTAGCTTGCAATAAGCCCAAACGTTTTTGGCTGATTAAAACCATGTAATAGGCTTTCGAAACTTGTTCGGCAGTTTCGATTTTTGTACGTTGGGTATTGTACGCCATCAATTTGGTTACTTCTTTTTGAGCTTGTTTAGCCAAGAAGTAGCTGGCATCGGCAACTAACCAGGAAGCGGTTGCGCCATAAGAAGTGTTCCAGCTGGTTCCGAATTGAGCAGCAATCGATTCGTAATTTTTAGGATCGGCCATAGCAGCTAAAGTGGCCGGGTTCTGAATAATCGACGGGCTCAAGGCTCCGCTTTGAACCAAGCCTGCAAGCGCACCAACAGTAGCCGGAGCTATAAAGTTGGGCAATACTTGAGTGGGCACATCCGGAAAGTACTTCATGTCGGCATTGGCTTTTACTTGAGGTAAACCGGCGCCGGCAAATTCTTTCACTTTGGCATCAGTGATTTTTTGTTCGAGTACAGCATTCTGTACTTTAGCGGTGTGATCATAGGCATACTGAATAGCTTGTTTAAGGCTAAACGCATTTTGTGCCTGAACACCCGAAACGCTTAACAACAAGGCTACAGCGAGCCATTGTTTTTTGTGTTGAAATGAAAACATGTTTTTTATACGCATACAGGTTAATAATTGAACGGGTTTATCGAGTAGAGCAAGAGTTATTCTTCCTCTTTAATTTTCTTATATTTATTAATCAGTTTATGTCCTTTTAATGTGCTGATACCGTGCATAAACAAATCCATCACTTGCAACTGCACTTTATCAATATTAAATTGATCGATGGGGAATTTATCGGGCTGCATACACATTTCTACTTCATACATTCGTTGCAAGGCCACTATTTGCAAATCCATTCCCTCGCGATACAAACCTTGAGCAACGCCTCGTTTCAAGTTGTCTTTCACCATGGTCATAAAAAATCCTTTTTGGTGATTGTGAAACGCTTCCCAGGCGCGTGCATGGTATTTACGCATGTCCATCAATGCCGAAGGATTCATTCCTTTTAACATTTTACTGGTATAATCCGAAGCACGAATTAATTCATCAATCGCATCGTGTGATTCTTTTTGCGTTTGCATCATATCACGTTGAATGATTTCAATTTTGTGCATGATGGCTTCGTACACCAATTCATCTTTATCTTCAAAACATTCATACAAGGTTTTTTTGCTAATACTCAAATGACGAGCGATATCGTCCATCGTAATAGACTTAATGCCGTATCGCGCAAAAAGTTGAAACGCTTCTATAATTATTTTTTGTTTTTGATCCATTCTTCAGGTAAAGCAATCGTGTTTTAAAAGTGATATTTAGCGGCGCAAAACTATGGAAACTTTTTATATTGTAAAAGTTTTCTGAGTTTTTTTAGTAAACTTTTTTGGGGAAAACATTTTTTCTGTATAAAAGTTCAGACAGTAAACACTTTAGGACAAAAGCATACAGCCATGGTTTACCCCGGACTTGAAAAAAGCAGTGTGGCATGCACAGCAGCTTATTTTTCGGTAATCTGCTTTTACCGGGCGGTGAATGGCGACTTAAAATTTCGAATTAAAGGGAACGGCCTTTACTTTTGCAGAAAAAAATTTATCAGCAATGGCTCACGAAATTGATTATCAGATTATTGGCGACGACATACAAGTCGTTGAAATTGAATTAGACCCTAATGAAGCCGTACGTGCCGAAGTAGGGGCAATGCTTTTTATGGAAAGCGGTATTCAAATGCAAACCACAACCGGAGGCGGCTTGTTTCAAGGATTGAAACGTATGGTAACCGGCGACAGTTTTTTCATTTCATCATTTATCAATGCCGGTCCGGGCAAACAACACGTGGCGTTTGCTGCTCCGTATCCCGGAAAAATCATTCCGATTGATTTACGCCAATACGGCAACGAATTTATTTGTCAGAAAGATGGCTTTTTATGTGCAGCACAAGGCATTGAAATCGAAGTAGCCTTTACGCGTAAAATGGGGGCGGGCTTTTTTGGTGGAGAAGGCTTTATTTTACAACGCTTAACCGGCGACGGATTGGCCTTTATCCATGCAGGCGGAACCATCATGGAGCGCGTTTTGCAAGCCGGAGAAACCCTACGTGTTGATACCGGCTGTTTGGTAGGCATGGAGAGCTCGGTCGACTATGATATTCAATTTGTCGGAGGGTTTAAAAACGCATTATTTGGCGGAGAAGGGCTGTTTTTGGCTAAATTAACCGGTCCGGGTAAAGTTTATTTGCAAAGTGTACCGTTTAGCCGCTTGGCCGATCGTATTATTTCGGCAGCAGGTTACGGACGCGGAGTTGAGCAAAATAGAGGCATTGGCGGCTTACTGGGCGGCTTTATCAGCGGTGAGTAAGCAAATACCCTGTGGGAAAAGTGGTGGATAAAAGGATAATTTGATTTGGAAGATTTAAAAAAATTGTGCAATAGATTTGCAAATATCAAAATGTGACTTATCTTTGCACTCCTTTTTTCAACTTACTAAAAAAGAAACTAATTAGATATGAAACGGACTTTCCAACCCCATAGCAAAAAACGTAAAAAGAAACACGGATTCCGTGAACGTATGTCAACAGCCAATGGTCGCCGCGTATTAGCTGCCCGTCGTCGTAAAGGACGTCATAAATTGACTGTTTCTGATGAAACCGCTTTAAAGTAATCGACTAAGTTAACTACTTACTCTAGTATAAATGCATTTTCCGGACTTCTGTGCAAACAGGGGTCCGGATTTTTTTTGTGTAAGGCGAAGCGAATAATGGCGTGAAATAAGATCGTTTCAAAAAGCAAAGGCGATAAGTAAAGGGAGGGTAATTACTGTATTACGCTCATTTAATAGGATTGTGAAATCAGTGCTCGTTTATATACATTGTATTAAATGGACTTGCTTTTCGGAGTCAGTATTGGTATATTTGTTATTGCGTTCTTTATAAATAAGAAGAGTAGGGTTAGCCATTGCAGGGAAGTTTATAAATGAAAAATACGGTCGAGTAAGCCTATGCCTGTATTAATTTTTACAGAAAGAAAACCAAAGCCACCTCTGCTAAGGTTAATTGCCGTTGAACGGTATTCAACAATCAGCATTCAATAATTATCAAGTAACAAGGGATTTTAAAATTGCTTGCAGGAGTAGTCGTACTATTTAAATCTGCGCTGTTGGGGGCTTTTATTGCTTAATAATTATACAGGAGTACTTGAAAGAGCATTCACACAAGGTCTTTGTGTAGGCTGGGCGTAATACCTGGGTAGCTATAAGTGTTCAATTAAAGGAAGGTCTACTTCATTCATAACAATCAAACAACTGAGCGAAACAACCTTTAAAGGAGGGACTTAATTTCCTGTTAAAGAAAATGTTGTTAAAGTTTAGAGGCAATATAATCTCCAAAGGTTAAACAAAGCAAAATGAATCTACTAGTTAAAGTAGCAGATGTAACAAAAGGATTCGAGCGCATGAAGAAGAGTGTTAAGAAAACGGGAACAAATTCCCCTGCACCGTTCAGGAGTTGTAGTAATTGGGATTTATCGTTTCAAGAAAAAAGTAAAATTAACTAATGGAGCCGGAATTAGGTGTTTAAACGAAAGACAATAAAGTTAAAAGTAAACCAGAATGAAGCATACGAAGAAGAGTGTTAAGAAAACGGGAACAAATTCCCCTCCACCGGAGGGGTGGTCGCAGACCGGGGAGGTCAAGAGGGGGAGCCGCAACTATTTTAACTTACCCTTCAACCCCAAGTTAAAGGAACGTGCACGCAAATTACGCAAGGCCGGTAACTTGTCGGAAGTATTATTTTGGAACCAGGTCAAAAACAAAAAATTTAAAGGCTACGATTTTGATCGTCAAAAAATAATAGGCAATTATATTGTTGATTTTTATTGTACGAATTGTAATGTGGTTATAGAAATCGATGGATCAAGTCATGATCATAAGCAAGACTATGATGCGAAAAGGGATGCCTATTTACAATCGCTTCATTTAACGGTTATACATATTCCGGTAATTGAAGTATTGAAGCGAATGAGCGGAGTAATGGAGATGCTACATGAGCATCCAGCGTTGCAGGCGCCGGTTTAAAAATGGTTTGTTATTTATAGGGCTGTATGGTTACTAGTAAAGGGCTTGGACCACCCCGCCCTTCGGGCACCCCTCCAAAGGAGGGGATAACAAAAAACTTCAAATCTATTTTACTCAAATAACACTACATTTGAAATACAATCAAATTTCTTTTATGTCGGATTATTTGAACTATACTTTTACTGACGACGCGGCTTTTGTTCGTACTTATGATGAATTGCCGCTTTGGAGCGCCCCTTTCGGTTTGCTATTATTGGAACAACTGCCTATTAAACGCCACATGCATATTGCTGATATGGGTTGTGGTACCGGCTTCCCTTTGTTGGAGTTAGCGGCACGCTATGGATCATCTTGCACCTTTTATGGAGTTGATACTTGGACCAACGCTAATGCTCGAACGAAAGAAAAAATCAGCAGTTATAATTTGAAGAATGTGCAATTGCTGGAATGTTCAGCCCATCAAACCCCTCTTCAAAATCAAAGCCTCGATTTAATCGTATCGAACTTAGGGGTCAATAATTTTGATTATGTAGACTTGGTGTTTCAAGAATGTAAGCGCCTCTTAAAACCCAATGGCACTTTAGCTATTACTACTAATTTGAACGGACATTGGCATTTGTTTTACCAATGCTTCGAACAAGTATTACAGCAGTTGCATGCCAATGAAGCGTTAAAATTACTCCAAGCTCAACAAGAACACCGCCGTACAGCAGCCGCTTGCAGCGCATTGTTTAAATCAAATGGGTTCGAGGTGGTTAAAATAGTCGAATCACAATTTGCAATGCGCTTTTTGGATGGCACTGCATTTTTAAATCATCATTTTGTGCAAGTAGGTTGGTTAAGCACCTGGCTGCAACTTATTGAACCGGCTCAACGGGCCGAAGTGTTTTCATTACTCGAACAACAACTAAATCAAGTAGCTGAGGCAACGGGTGAATTACGTTTGCAAGTGCCAATGTTGTATATCGAAGGGAAAGTAGCGCTTTAAGCCACGGCTGCAGATTCCATCGTTTTGCTTTTATAATGTAAAGGCCAATCCTTAAACGGCAATGGTTGATACGGCCCTTTTTTACCAAGCTTATGCAATACCCGAACATGCGAGCGTAACGCATCCCATGTTGAACGATATTCTTTAAACGGCACCCCATATTCACGACAAGTAGTGCGTAATATTTTTGATAACGGCATAAAATGTACTTGACAAATTTCCGGAAACAAATGATGAATGGTATGGCAGTTTAAACCACCACCAATCCAACTTACAAACCAACTGTCGGTGGCAAAGCTCGATGTGTTCTCCAATACATGAATGGCAAAAGTATTATCCATTTTATTGGTTGCTTTATTCACGTTTGTAAACATACTGTAGTCGCACAAATGCGTTACTTGAAAAATAACACTTAAGCCTATTCCACTCACAAAATGAGCTATTACAAAGCCAATTAAAATAATATGAATAGGCGTATGCAGGATTAAGCAAGGCAGTACCACTGTATAAAAAATGCAAGCCATTTTAATTAACGTGAGTTTTATGATTTGTCCAATCGGATGACGTTCAATTTGATGTGCTCCTATGCTTTTACGCATTAAGGTAAAGTAATCGAATAATACCAATTTAAACAAGGTTGCTAAGCCGTATAACACCCAAATATAAAAGGCTTGGTAACGATGAAACCATTTGTATTCTACATCGGGATGAAAACGCAATACCGAAAATGAATCGATAGAAACATCGTGATGCGGCACGTTTACTGCCGAGTGATGAGCGCGCACATGATTATAATCCATTACGTAACTGCTTACGCCTAATAAGCCACCAAAAAAGAAAATAAAATTGTTGAAACGTTTGTTAGGGGTAAAAGCATTGTGATGAGCATCATGAGCGACTTGCACCCACAAAGCAAAACTAAAAAAGTGAAACCCGCATTGCAATAAAACAAAGCTCCAGTTTTGAAATAAATCCGACAACATCAAGCCATAAAACCCGGCCCATATAAAAAGCATCAAAAGTGTTTGAGCATACATTTTTGAATTGGCATAACGTGATTGTCCGGTTTCATCAAAATAGGCATACACCCGTTGGCGCAATACATGAAAAAATTCATTCGAATTATTGGGGTACTTAATGGGTAGAATATAGCGCGGGTTATTCGCCAAATTCTCTTGAATAGTGGTTTTCATTTGGGGGGCGGTTTTTGTACAAAAATAAATAATTTTTTTTATTAAAGTAAATATATACATTGTGGTCTATAAAATAATTCTAAATACAAGCTAAACCACTATATGGCTATTATTGCAGAGTATAAAAAATTTGAATTTAAAAACAGCATAAGTGACGAAGAACTAGCCTTTTATGACCGGTACGGATTCATACATTACAAGCATTTTTTAAGCCCCGAACAGGTTGCTTTACTCAATGCCGATATCGATCAAGCCCAGCAAACCGTTATTGCCGACAACAAATCATTTATTAACGGTATTCCCATTAAGTTTGGTAAAGACGAACACCAACGTGCTATAGTTCAACGCTTTCCGTTCACGAATGTATATGCCAAGACCGTACAACAATTGTTTGAAGAGGAGCGGTTAAAGAAAATCCATCAATTTATTCCGGCCAAGTATAAAAAATACCCCACCCGAATCGGATTAACCGAAAAAGACGGCGTGGTTACTAACTACTTTATTAATACCCCGCATAGTGCCTATAAACAACTGGGTTGGCATACCGATGTGCTGCGTGATTTTTTTATGGGAAAGAAAATGTATCCCATGATAAATGTAGGGGTATATCTTACCAATTCGGGTTTTGCAAATGGAGGACTTCGTATACTTCCATCAACACATCGCCAAAGTGTGATGAGCATGTTGTTTCGTAAAACACAGGTATTGAATAAGAAAGAAGATCCCGATGAAATAATGATTGAAGCCGAAGCAGGTGATTTGTGTTTGCATGAAGGGCGTATGTGGCATCGTGTTGCCTTAGCACCGGACTCAGGAACAGTTAGTCGCAGGCGCGTGATGTATGTGCCTTTATTGTGTGGACCACCGGATGTGCGCACCGAAAAAAGCCCTACTCCACTTTACCACTACCTTGGTAAATATATAAAATTCAATTAACTCCCCTAAAACCCACTACTTATGAAACAACACTTTCGATTGTTCTTATTTATGCTGTTGGCAACAGGCACTGTCAGTTGTTATAATTTTCGTGTCAGCTCTGCCCATTTCGATCCGTCAACCACTTATCATTCTAAACGTGTCAACTCCTTCTTTTGGGGCTTGGTTCAAAAGCGGGAGAATGGGGTTGATGTGGTTGTAACCAATTGCGATAGTTTAAACATTCACAGCATTGACGAAGTGCGGGTAAGTACCAATTTAGGATACTCCTTTATTACCGTTCTTACTTTAGGCATTTGGTGTCCGATGAAAATAGAATGGAGATGTGCCAAACCATGTGCACGCGAAGGCATTATTCCTTAACCTTTTAAAATCAAGCAGATGATAATTCATAAAACAGGACAAAAAACATGGACCAATCGCCATCAAAATTTTACGCAAGCAATTGATGATTGGTATGATTTGGCAGATAATAACAGCAATGATATTTTAGCCGATTATAACGATGCAACGTTGGGTATTCAAGGCATTATAAAAGAGGCCATTACTGCTAAAAAGCGTTTAAAGGCTATTGGAGGAGAATGGTCGTTTTCGAAAATTGCTGCCAGCGAAGGAATATTATTGAACACCAAACCAATGAATATTTCTTTTCGCATTGGACCCAATAACGTAGCTTCCAATTATGCAAAAAGCGCCGATGATTTATACTTTGCACAATGCGGGGTTTCTGTAAAAGAATTAAACGATCGTTTGGCTGCTCGTTCACGCTCGTTGCCAACAACCGGAGCCAGTAACGGTCAATCCATAGCAGGGGCAATTGCTACCGGTGTACATGGTTCGGCAATCGGCTTCGGATCAATACAAGATGCTGTAGTTGGATTGCATTTGATTGTTAGTCCCACACGGCATGTATGGTTAGAAAAGAAATCATACCCGGTGGTTTCGGCTTCTTTTGTGGCGAATTTAAAAGCAGAGCTTGTACAAGATGATGCTCTTTTTAATTCCGCTTTAGTTGGCTTAGGAGCTTTTGGTTTTGTGCAAGGGGTGATGTTAGAAACCGTGCCACTCTTTTTAAATGAAGCGTATCGTTATACAGTAAAAATGGATGCCGATTTATTTAAAATGATGGAGACCTTGGATTTTCAAAACACCGCCATCAAACTGCCATATGCAAAAGAGCAACCGTATCATTTTCAAGTATTGGTAAATCCCTACAATAAAGATAACGAGGCGTATATAACTGTGATGTATAAACGTCCGTTTGCACAACATACGATGCCGGCTTTAGGCAAAGGATTGGCGCCGGGTGATGATACAGCTGTGTTTTTAGGAAAGCTATTGGAAATGACACCGGGCTTAATACCGGTAATGATGAATACTTTAATAGGAGCGTCCTATCCCTTATACTCAAAAGTAATTGGCACACAAGGGGAAACATTTTTTAATACAGACTTACACGGCAAAATGCTTAGCACCGCATTAGGAGTGCCATTAGCACAAGTAAATAAAGTCCGCGTATTATTGAATGATTTGAATGCGAAACACGGACCATTCCCGGGACTGTTTTCGTTTCGTTATGTGAAATCTACCAACGCAACTTTAGGCTTTACCTGTTTTGAACCCTATACCTGCATTATTGAAGTCGATACTGCTGCAACAGCAACGGCCATGAAATTCTATGAATTGCTGTGGGATGAATTGGAGCAACAACAAATTGCTTACACGTTTCATTGGGGAAAATTATTAAAAGCAGATGCAAAAAAAATAGAACGCCTGTATACCATCAATGGAAAAAACAGGGTTTCACAATGGATACAAGCGCGCAATAGCTTTATAAAAGATGCGGCAGCCATGGCTGTTTTTAATAATGAGTATTTAGAGCAACTTGGATTAGCAACTATATTTTAAGTTGTAACACCTGCAACGCAGTACTGTTGTTGGCAATACTGTTGAGCTTGTGCTTACACCTTATTCTGCATGACCTTTAATACGTTGCAACCTGATACTATCCATTGCACTTGTTTTTTCTTCTTGAAAATTGCTGCTTTCATTTAAGTGGCGCACATCGGGTTGGCCGGCATTTACCCATGCCGTGTACCAAAAACTGGCAACATCAATTATTGATTGTCGAAGGCGGCGCTCAACCATTCCGTTAAGTTTTTCATTATAAGCTTTAGTATAAGCAGCCG
>JAHEYX010000068.1 GCA_023251415.1 Chitinophagales bacterium | reverse complement strand
ACTTGTGACCAAGCACCTGTACCTGTAGAAGGTGAATTACCTGCAAAGGAAGTAGAAGTACCGCAAATGGTTTGATCAATACCGGCATTAGCAGTGCTTGGTGCAGCATTTACAGAAACTACGATATCATCTGTAGTACTTGAACAAGGCGCATTCGCAATGGTCCAACGGAAGGTATAGGTACCCGGTGTTGTTAAACCGCTAATACTTGTAGTTGGACTTGATGAAGTTGTAATTGTTCCTGCAACCGGGCCACTAATTTGAGACCATGTTCCGCTACCGTTTGAAGGATTGTTTCCCGCCATAGTTGCACTACCCCCAATAACACAAATGGTTTGATCAGGACCGGCATTTGCAGCTGTAGGAGCTGCACGAACAACCACATTCATTTGATCAGAAGAAGCAGTACATGGGGCATTGGTAATAGTCCATTGGAAGGTATAAGTACCTGCACTGGTTAAGCCTGAAATAGTAGTAGTTGCACTGTTTGCTGAATTAATTGTTGCGGCAGATGGTCCACTCACTTGCGACCATGTACCAGTTCCTGTAGAAGGTGCATTGCCGGCCATTGTAGCACTTCCCACACTTGCACAAATGGTTTGATCAACAAAGGCATTAGCTGTTGTTGGTGCTGCATTAACAGTTACTGTAATATCATCAGTACTACTCGGACATGGTGAATTTGCAATAGTCCAACGGAATGTATACGAGCCTGACGTAGTTAATCCGGTGATCGAAGTATTTGGATTACTTACATTAGCTATAGTACCTGTTACCGGTCCGTTTACTTGTGACCAAGAACCTGTTCCAATAGAAGGTGTATTGGCTGCCATATTTACACTACCTGAAGAAGCACAAATCGTTTGATCAACATTGGCGTTAGCAGAAGTAGGAGCACTGGTAGTTGTACCGGAAACACTTACGTTTTTAGTAGTTGCACCGGTACTAGAACAAGCAACATTGCCGGATGGTGAGCCGCTTGCACTTGCAGCCAATCTAACATAAATAGTTGTAGTTGAAACGGAACCACTACTTGGTGTGAGCGAAACTGAAGCGCCGAATCCACTTCCTGGTGAAGTAGATACTTCAAAACCGGAAGGAGCACTAATGCCTAAATTAGCTGTTAATCCGGTTCCACTTACTGTAAACGTTTGTGTTGAAGAGGCAGTACCTAAACATGTTGAAAAGGCACTTAGCGATGAAGTTGATGTAGTTATTGAAGCTGCCGCCTGCATGTAATTACAACCGGTTGGCAAAGTAAATCCTACAGGGTCAGTTCCGGCATTTTGATCTGTGGTTGTCCAAAAAGATTTATTAAATATTTTAGATTTGATATTTACAACACTGCTCAAGTTAACATTTGGATTAGAGCAAAGAAAATAAGCATTATCGTGTTCAGAAAGTTGAACACCATAATAACCAATCCAAATTGCGTTGGTTCCGGTAGTTAATGCTGTAGGTAATCCGCCAGAATTTACCGTGGCATAGGTATTATCCCATTGTAAAGAATCTGTAAATGGCTCACCGGCTGTTCCATAATATACATTCATATTGATTGCAGTAATAAAAGTAGGGGACCCTGCTGTTCCTTGATAGGCATATATTTGGTCACCATTTGCTGATAATGAAATTGCTGCAGAACCATTCGTAACAGTACCAGGTGAAGCAATCGCATTTCCTTGATAGGTTGCAGATACAGCCGGTGTAACTAAAATTTTTACTTCTGTACCGGCTAACATGGATTGACCGGCAGTCCAAGTTACTGTACCTTCTGTTCCAAAAAAGGCACCTGTGGTTCGGTTCCATCCATTATCTGTAAAATTGATAACAGTTCCACTGGAAATATTAGTCAGTAATACAAATGAAAATTGATCTGTTCCTAAAGCACCTGCAGTACCATTACTGATATAACCGGTAAAGGCAATATCACCTGCTACGAGGGTAGTCTGGGCCTTTACTGTGCTCGAAAAAGAAAACAACAATATAAATAAAGCAAGAATAACTACCGATTTACTTTGTTGTTTTGAGTTAAAAAATTTTGATAAAAATGATTTCATGAATTTTTTTTTAATGAAGAATAACGTTAAAAACAATTAAAACTTTGCTGCATTTAATTAGCGAAATTTAATTTTGGCATTGCGACCATCCAACTGCTGCCTTTAATTGAATGTGTAGAGAACCAATTGAATACGTTTATTCAACGATAACCTGTTCGTGGCAAGTCATCTTAACAGATAATAAAAAGCTCAACTTATGTTTATTGCTCAATTAGCTTGAAAGCAATACTAGAGTAGAATAATTAGTGGGCATTTGATTGGGGATTTTAGTTATAAAATTGTGTTTTGTTAAATATTGTAATAAAAAACTAATTAAATATTTTATTTATCTATTAATTTAAAAATAATCCGGCTCGCATTCCGTATCTGGCTATTTTTGATCCTGAAAAAAAACCTTCAGGCATGTAAATAATGGTAACTTTAAGTTTGTGCTTGTCAACTGTTTTAACAATAAAATTCGATTCATCACAACACAACACTTCACCGGCCTGTGCAGCATTGCTTTCATCTATACCTAAATCTTCCACTTCTGTAATACCTATTGCCAATTGACTACTCGTACTTAAGGCACTTTTGTTCCAAGGATTACAAGCATTTACCATACGAATAATGGTTTGGCTATTCATCGTTTTCCATTGAATCGTTAAATCAGCGGCTGTAACTTTTGGGTAGTAACAGGCCAATTGTTCATTTTGCAGTAGTAACAAAGGTTCCTGTGCTTGAATTAATTGTATTACTTTAGGAAATGTTAGTGCAGCGGCATGTGCTAATTTTTGTTGTAAGATAGCGTAAGTATCCGTTAACGCTATGGCCACTTTTTCTTGCTTTAAAATTTTCCCGGTATCTATTCCTGCATCCACTTGATGTATGGTTACTCCTGCATATATGCTGTTAGAAAGCAACTGACGTAATATAGGTTGCGAGCCTCTAAATTGCGGTAAAAGACCATAATGAAAATTATAAAATCCTTTTGACGGCAAATTAAAAACGCTAGCCGGAAGTATATAGGGAAAAGTCATTACCAAGCCAACTTCAATATTATTTTTACTAATGCACGCACTTATTTTTTCAGCAAAATTAGCTTTATTAACTAGTTCAATTTCGACTGAACTCCCTGCTAATACTTGCTTTGCATCAGCAATTAATTGCCTGTTTTTTTCCGGAATAACTATTGTATGTAATAAGCCATTTACCACTGCAACTTGTACAGCCGGAAATGCCATAGAATCATTACATAAAATTAGTGTCTTCATGGATGTATATCTTTTAATAACACAAATAAGTATTTTTCCATTGTGAGGATAAGCCTTCAATTTTAGAATCATTTAGATAATTCTCCCAAGTCTCCGTTGTAGTATTAACCACCCGTATTTCTTTTTCCTGCTGATGTACCAAATAGGATGGTCCGTAAGTGCAATGTGATTTTTTATCGTAATTAAACCAACCGCGCGGTGTACCAAAAGTTACATTGCCTAATGCAGTAAGAAAACCAGCAATATCTTTACTTAAATCCGGATTTTGAATTAATATACTAAGTATTAAACCGGTTTCCCAGCCCAATAGACTAAAAATACTAACGTGTACGCCATTTTCGGAAGCGATTTTAGCGAAGCCCATATTTTCTTCTGAATCATTAGTAGGAATCCACGGCGTATAACCATTTACCAATCCGGTTTGAGACGTACCGTCAACTATTGACTCAATCAACATCAATGGTGCCCCAAACAATAGGTGTTTTGTGTTTTCGATAAATGGTTTTATGTTTTCAATAAATCTTTTAGCCATAACACCATGGTAAGAGGCTAAAATTATTTTTGCATCCGTTGTTGAATTTAAATAATCCGTTAAACCAGAAATTTTAATGCTATCGACATCCAATTGAGAAACACAATGATTGCCAAATTGCCCTCCAGCCTTTTGAAAGGCATTTAACATAGCAATGTGTTGATGGAAACCAGAATCAAAGAAAGCGCAACTATTGCTTGCACTGATGGGTGTTTTTTCAGCGGCTTTTTTACCGCTTAAAAAACTATGATAGGCAAAGTTTAAAGAATGGATTAATGTAGTAGTAGCATTTTCAGCAAGTGTAGGATAATCGGCTCCTGTATTCACAACGAGCAATAATTTATTAGAAGCAGCGCAAAGTTCTTGTAACCCAAGCGTGCTTTTAGTATCCGAAAATGCAATGATAATGGAAGCATCTTCTTCCAATAGTAATTTTTCACCTAAAGCGGTTATTTCAGTCTCACTTGTTCCAAATTGTATATTTTCTGTAATCACTTTAATTTGCTCTGCAATTCCTTTAAAAGCTAATTCCATCTTTAAGCCTTTAATAAATTCCATGTTTAAGCTTGGATAGGCTTGAGAGCGACAAAGTAAAACGCCTATAATAAATTTCATGTGTGAAGTAAAAAATGGAGTCCTTGCCAAATTGAACAAGGACTCCGGTTTAATAATACTATCCTCTATATGGATAAACACCGTACATACAAATGATGTAATTCATACCTAAAAAAGGCGGCAACGTACTAAATGGCATCCCATTACCAGTTGATGTGGTAGGAATACTAATGACATTAACTCCTGTAGTTGCCGGTTCATCAGCAGTGGCGCTATATAATGTAGCTCCATTACTCAAATAACGACCGGTTGGAACATTATTGGAATCACTAGCGTCCGCATTTGCATTTACGGTCAAGTTACCAACTAAACTATGGTTATGCGCAGGCATATTAGCTACAGTCATCAAAGCAGTTTCTGCACCGGATTTATCACCACAGTTAATCGCTGATCCGCCCGGAGGGGTTCCGGTTCCCATTGCCATACGGCTTTGAAAATCTGGTAATGCAAACGTAGATGTACCATTACCACCATAAGTGGTTCCTAGTATTGAAAACAAAGCTGTATTTGCTGAAATGTTTTGAATTGCGCCATTGCAATAGCCCCAACTTTTGGGAGCAAAAGTGCCGGCGAATAAACGGATTTCTCCTATTGTACCTTCCATGATTATGTTTTATTTTGATTGTTTAAAAATGTTCTGATTTAAGTTATAATGCTTATTAAAGGACAATCGGAACAAATAAATTCCTTTAAAAGCTAATGCTTATGGTCTGGATGGATAAATACCTTCCAAACAAATCACATAATTCATTCCTGTATAAGGAGCAACAATATTCAAAGGTAAGTTGTTACCTAAATAATTTGATGCTACATTATACGGAGTTGGTTGCATTTGTGCCGATTCACTTAAGTTTCCGCTATAAGCCGTAACAGCATTAGATAAATAGCGACCACTTGGATCGGTGCTTGCATCTGTTGCATTTGAAACAGCTTGTATCGTAATATTACCATTCGCAAGGTGACTATGCGTCGGTAAGTTGGTTGAATTCAATGTTACTGTCGTTGAACCACCCGTTTGGCCTAAATCAAAATTTGAAAGACCCGGACCGTTACCTGTACCAACCGGTACGCGACCGCGTAAATCTGGCAAAGCGAAAGTTACATTACCATCACCACCGAAAGCAGTGCCTAGTATTGAATAAAGTGCTGTATATTCAGCAATTGACATTAAAGTGCCACCGCAAAATGCCCAATTCATTGGAGCAAAATTGCCTGCAAATAAGCGGATTTCTCCTATTGTTCCTTCCATGTTTTTGTTAATTTAATGAGTTAATAATTGGTTAATTAGGGGCGTGATGGAAAAATACCATAAATACATATAATATAATTTAGGCCTAAATATGGCGGCATTATATTAATCGGTGCACTTGATCCGGCGACAGTTGTTGGACCACTAATAGGAATTGGTGCTAATCCTGTGTTAGGTGTTTGCGCCGAATACGCTGCAGAACCATTACTTAATTTACGGTTAGAAGGATCTGTTCCACTGTCACTTGCATCTGCATTAGCATTTAATCTAATTCCTCCTGTTAAAATGTGATTGTGAGGAGGTAAATTGGTTGAAATTAATGTAACGTTTGGTGTGCCGGCCATTTCACCTAATGTAACAGATGAAAGTCCAGCTCCTTGTCCGGTTCCAAAAGCAACACGGCCTCTGAAATCCGGTAAAGCAAACGTAGTTTGACCATTACCTCCGTAAGTGGTTCCTAATAATGAAAACAATGCGGTGTTAGTTGAAATGGACATTAATGTCCCATTACAATAACTCCAAGATTTGGGAGCGAAATTTCCCGCGAATAAGCGGATTTCTGCCATTGTACCTTCCATAAATTTTTTAGGGGGGTTTAATTGTTAAAAAATAAATTGCGCTACAATGTAGGATAAGTTTTAAGTTCATCAAAGGGCTTTGTTGCGAATAACCATTTTTTGTAGTCTAATGACCAAAGCACCCTCCATTATCATTCTCGCTTTTATATAATATATTAACTTGTATTTTATCTTATTACGTTTTTTTAATACTGCTTAATTACTGATTAAGTAGTGCTTGCAATTTATTAATTCAGCCCCTTACCGTTTCAGGCTACTAACCGCTTGCTTTTTAGCTCGTGTTTAACAGGTACCTGATTCAGGAGAATGTGGATAAGTATACTGAAAATATTTAACTGGTGCCGACAGTAAATACGTCCTCCATCTATTGGCCCTTTTGCATAAAAAAAGGGAGCTGTTAGTTAACAACTCCCTTTCATTTATAATTGTAATTTTTAGTCTTTCGTTACCATCCAAATTTGTTTAGCAATCAATTGACCATTACCATCTTTGATAACAAATAAATATTGTCCGGCAGTTAAGTTGGTTTCTTGAATTTTTAAACTGTTTTGATCGGCTTCTAATTGGTATGTTCTTATTAATTGCCCATACATATTGACTAAATCAATAGAACGAATTTGACCTTGGTTTTGAACAGTTAATTCTGCTATTCCATTACTTGGATTTGGTTGCACATTAATTACTGTTTCAAGTATAGCCGGTTCATGTATTTCTATGGATTCTTCATCATTGACTAGTCGTACCGTTAATGGACAACTATTCGGTTGTGCAGCCAGATAATTAATAGTTGCACTATCTATGTTACTATTTGTTGCATAGATATTACCACATAAAATCGGTGTAATATAAAATCGGTATTTACGATTGGCTCCGGTAGCCGCTGCCACAAACGTATAATGATGAACATTCGGAATAGTTACCCCCGAATAATAAGGATTATTATCTAAGCGGTAACGAATTTGATAACCTTGAATTGCATCACAGTTGGTTGGTGTCCAATCTAAAATTATCTTCTTGCAATTGACCATGTCTTGGGTATGCGCATCAAAATCAATAATTTTATCAAAGCAATTTTGTGTACAAGAATAGGTTACCAAATTACTGTTTGGACCATACGATGCTCCTGCAGCGGTACATTTAGCCCTGATCGAAAATTGATAAATCCCTACTCCATCCAATACCGTTATTGAATCAGCGGTGGTATTAAGTTCATTTTTGTATTTATAGGCAGTAACAATCGGGTAAATTTTTCGATAAGCAATTTGATAGGCATTACTTGGTGAAGCTGTCCATGTTAATGTGGCTGAAATACTCGGACAACTAATTGTTGCATTTATTGAAGTAATGGTTACAGTTTTTAAATCACAGGGACCTCCCGGAATGAAAACAGACTGGTGTGTTGTACTTTGAATACTGCTATCTACATTACAACGTCCCTCCACCCAAACATCATACGTATAGCCAATTACAGGCGTATTATCACTAGCGCTACGGTTATTTAAACCACTTGCCGCAATTTTGGTAGGTGCAAAATTATACCCTACACGTTGAAAGTATAAACTATCATTAAAGGTCGTGTAACTGGTCCAAGTAGCACTTAAACTTCCTGCTGCATAAGTAGGGACAAAATTAATCGCAGGCCCACATAAATTTTCATCAATTAATGTATTGCAATTGTTATCTATTCCATCAATCACTTCTATTGCACCAGGATTAATAGCTGCATTCGCATCATTGCAATCCGTATTTACTGCTGAAAAACCAAATGGCGCGGTGTTGCTGCATAACTGCACTATACCTCCTGTACCATATCCATCATGATCAGCATCGACATAATACGGTTTAGCACTGTGTATCGAATTATCATTATCATTACAATCCCCACTGCTGGTAGCCGTTTGATTATAACCGGCCCCAGGACTGGTGCAAGCCAACGCAGTTGAAATATAATATCCATCATTATCAGCATCTAAATACCATGTTGTTGGTGTATTAACCGCAACAGCTATACTATTCGAACTTGCTGACAAACATCCGGCAACAGTAACAATTACCGTATAGCTTCCGGCAGCGGTAGTACTATAGCTCGTATTTATTGCTCCACTTATTGCCCCACCATTCAAATACCATTGATTACCACTTGGAGCATTGGATGACAATGAAACAGAGCCACCACTGCAAAGCGTTGTTGAACTGCCTGCGGTTATTACCGGGGTTGCAACACTTGTTACTACACCACTTACCGATACATTAATTGTTGTTGCGCCGCTTGAAGTAATGGTAACAGAACCGGAAGGGCTGCCACTTGTTGTATTCGTTAATCGAACAAAGACAGTAGTTGTTGTAACTGTTCCACTGCTGGGTGTAAGATTAATTGAGGAAGAATAAGGTCCACCGGAAGTAAGGGCTAATTCAAAACCACTAGGAGTTGCTACAGTAATAGCACCGGTTAAATTTGTACCGCTAACAGTAATGCTTTGTGCGCTGGATGTTGCACCTGCACATGCCGAAAATGAAGTTAAAGTGCCACTTGTAGCAAGCGTTGGTGTAGCTGCTGCCATCATTATTTTTACCTTATAATCGAGTAAACCAACTGCGTAAAAAGTAGTTCCTGAACTAATCATACCTCTGTATCTTCCCGTTCCGGCTGTTGCTGTTACGGTCCACGTTGCACCATCAGTTGAAGTAAGCAGATACGGATCAAATGGTGTTGTATTTTGATTGGTACCAATTACAAAATAACCTCCACTGTAATCAATCGTTCCGCTTCCACCAATTACAAGTGGAATATTATTGGAGCTGGAGGCCGGAATAGTTGTTATACCGGAATAACTAGCCGTAGTAATATTAGTACTTGTTAAGCTAAAAAATAAACGGCTTGTAGCTGTATTATTATTTAAACGACCGAATAGCACATATTTAGAACCATCATAAGCTATATCCGAAATACTGCCGGTTACACTAGGTGAGTTGGTAGTCCAATTCACACCATCAGCAGAGTAGGCTAAACGCGCCACGCCGGTTGCGGCCAATTGCCCACCAACTGCTATAAATAGATTATTCAAATATTTTACTGAATTAAAATTACTACCTGCAGCACCATCTTTATTGGCTTGCGTCCAAGTGATACCGTCTGACGAATAAACTATTTTACCTTGATTACCTACTGCAACATATTTATTATTGCCATAAGCCACTGACTTCAATCCATCTGCATCTCCGGTTGTACCTAAGGTCCATGAGGTACCGTTTGTTGAACGTGCTGTTGTACCAACATTTCCAACAGCAACAAACATATTATTACCGTATGTAACACCGTTCAAAGCATAAGTAACACCAATGTTTTGATTAGTCCAGTTAGTAAAATTGGATGAGGTATAAATGCCTCCTTCTGTTGACGCAAAAGAAGTTGCTGCTACATATAAACTACCGTTGGTTGCTATCGCATTATAGCTTCCATACGGGTATTGATAGCTGCTTCCGTTTATTGAATAAACCAATCCTTCATTACCTGTTATAAAATAATAACCGTTTAAATATGCCGAATTCGTTACGTTAATGGAAGTGGTTTTACTTTCTAAGGTAAATGTAATGCCATCTGAAGAAGAGAAAACCGCTCCTTGTGGTGCCGGAGTATTATAAAAAGAAGCTGTACCATAAAAATAAAATTTAGTACCATCATACACACCGGTAAAAGATTGATTAGGTGTGCCTAAAACGCTAGTTCCTCCGCCCGGCAAATTGACTGTACTCGAAGAAATATTTGTCCATGAACTGGCATCCGACGAACTCCAAACACTGGTGGAGGCATCAAAAACGTAGAATTTATTTTTTAAAAAACGCAATTGATTAAGCCCATTTGCCTGAACTTGTGGCAATAGCACTACCGGCCACGAACCGGAAGTACCAGTAGTAGAACGGAATATATAAGCCCAACTGCTACTGGTCAATCTGGCACCTATCGCAAAAGTATTATTACCATAATCAATACTCATTAAATGGTATCCGGTTGAACCAATTGAAACTGCTGACCACGTGGTCCCATTCGAAGAAGTGTAAAATGCATCATTATCACCCACAACGTAAAAGTTACCATTCAAATAAGCTACATCGTTCAATCGATTCGAGATACCCAAATTAGCAACAGTCCAAGTGGTTCCATTGGTAGAAGAAACGACTACACCGTTATCTCCCACTAAAACATAAACTCCCCCACCAAATACAGCATCATTGAATAAGGCGGCGGATGGTACACTGGGATCCGTAACTTTTTGCCAATCCGTAGCATTGGTGGAAGTATAAATACAGCCTGCAGTGCCATTACCAGCAGCAACATAAAGATTATTGCCGTATGCAACACCTTTGATGGCATTTCCGGAAGAACCGATCGGTAAATTTTGTTGAACAGCAATAGAATTAGGGGTTTGAGCTGATGCTAATAAATAACACAGCAACAAACCAATGAACATAAAAGTAGATTTCATTGAATTAAGGTTGGTTAGTAAGTTAAGAAAATAAAGACCGTAGTTCGGTGTATGGTGTTTGGCTTTATAGTTCTTAAATAGCGTTGGCAAACATAGCGCTTTATTGGAGGTTTGAACTACAGCAATTTACTTATTTTCCTAACTTCAAAAAAGCAATTCCAAAATAATAGACAACGGAAATGAATTTAAAAT
>JAHEYX010000394.1 GCA_023251415.1 Chitinophagales bacterium | reverse complement strand
ATTCCGGCATTGGGATCAAAATCGGCAGTTCCCATAAACCAACCGGTAGAGAGTACGTTTCGAGCTGCATCAACGGCCACACCCAGCCCATAATCTGCTGTTACCCCTCCAAAGTTTTTTGCCCATGCTAATGAGCCATTCGACTTTAATTTCATTACAAAAACATCCCGATCACCGGCTCCTCCATTAACAGCAACATTGTTGACGCCTACACCCGGATCGAAATCGCAAGTAGCTTGAAAGTAACCGCATACATACATGGTTCCGGAAGCATCTAAGCTAATGCCTGTTGCGTTATCGTTGCCGGTTCCACCAACAGTCCATACTTGTTGAAAAACACCGCTGCTATTGAGTTTACAAATAAATACATCGGTAGCCCCAACAGCAGTTTTAAGTGCGGTATTGGCTCCCGGATCAAAATCGCAAGTGCCACCAAAATGGCCAACCACATAAACATTACCGGCTGCATCTGTTTTAATTCCTAAAGCTTCATCATTTGAAGCCCCTCCGAGTTGAGCCACCCACATGAAGTTACCGGCTGCATCGAGTTTGCACACATAAGCATCCTCCCCTTGCGGAGTAAGCTGTTGTAGGTTAAGGCCCGGATCAAAATCGCATTTACCATAAAAGCCGCCGGCAATATATACATTGCCTGCTAAGTCAGTTGTAATAGCATATCCGTATTCCTTGGCTAAACCGGCAAACTGTTTGGCCCAAATAAAATGACCAGTTGAATCCAATTTACTTACATACACATCTTCCAATGCATTCGCAATCAGGGTATAAGTACCAGTGCCCGGATCAAAGTCGGCTGTGTCTTTAAACGTACCGGTGCTATATACATTATTGGCAGCATCAAGCGCAACGGCATAGCCGATATCATCGAAATTTAAATCTCCGAAGCCTTTGGCCCAAACAAAATGCTGTGCTTTGGTGTTTATAGTTAAGAAAAGCAAAAAAACAAGTGAAAGAATGATGCGTTTTGACATAGTTATAAATTAGAGGTTTTCAAATTTATATATTAATATGGATATCTTATAAAGAATGCGTGTTGGAATTTTCTTTTCTGAACTCTTGGATTAATTTTGCTACTCAACATTTAATAAACTTAATTAAAACAAACCTTATGTTTACTTTACCTGCCTTACCTTATGCACCTGATGCATTAGAACCACATATCGATAAAATGACCATGGAAATTCATCATGGTAAGCACCACAATGCTTATGTTACTAACTTAAACAATGCTGTTAACGGTACTGAATTAGAAAACAAATCCTTGGAAGAATTGATGGCCGGAATCAGTAAATGTGCTGCTGCTGTTCGTAATAATGGCGGTGGTCATTACAATCACAGCTTATTTTGGACTATAATGAGTCCGAATGGCGGAGGTGCTCCTTCCGGTGCTTTAGCTGCTGCTATTGATGCTGAATTGGGTGGTTTCGATACTTTTAAAACACAATTTGCCAATGCCGGCGCTACGCGTTTTGGAAGTGGCTGGGCTTGGTTATGCGTTACTGCTGATAAAAAACTTTGTGTTTGTTCTACTCCCAATCAAGATAACCCGTTAATGGACATTGCTGAATGTAAAGGAACTCCAATCTTAGGGATGGACGTTTGGGAACACGCCTACTATTTGCATTATCAAAATCGTCGCCCCGATTATATTGCTGCATTTTGGAATGTAGTGAACTGGGCTGAAGTTAGCCGTAGATATGATGCTGCAATGAAATAAGCTTGCGGGCGTTTTTACGTTTGTTCGACACAATTCTTTAACCGCTTAATCAGGCTATTCCTTCGAGGGTATAGCCTGATTTTTTTAAAACCCATAGTTATGACTTCGAAAAATATTTTAGTATTAACAGCCGTATTAGGTGCTTTAACTGTGGCGCTTGGCGCTTTCGGTGCCCATGGCTTAAAAAAAATGGTTGATGCCTATTATTTGGAGATTTTTGAAAAAGGGGTACGTTATCAATTTTACCATGTTTTTGCTTTAGGTTTAACCGGTATTATAGCTGAGCGCTACCTACAAGTTAATTTCAGTAGTGTAGCATGGCTATTTGTGTTGGGAATGGTGTTCTTTAGCGGATCCTTATACCTGATGACCTTCACTCAACAAAAATGGTTAGGCGCCATCACCCCGATTGGAGGCGTGTCGTTCATCGCAGCATGGTTGCTATTAGCTGTAAAACTCTATAAAGCTTAGTGGCCTGTAAAAGCGGCTTTGCGTTTTTCAACAAAGGCGCTGGTTCCCTCCTTGAAATCGGCTGTATCCATGCATTCGGCAAAGCTGTTAATTTCTAATTGATAAGCCCCGTGTGTGCTTTCGAAATGTGCATTCACACATTCAATAACTTTGGCAATAGCTACCGGTCCTTTGGTAAATATTTTAGTTAGAATTTCTTCTGCTTTTGCAATCAATTGATCGGCCGCAACAACGTGATTGACTAAACCTAATTGAAGTGCTTCACCGGCTGAAATCATATCGGTTGTCATCAGCAACTCCAAGGCTTTTCCTTTACCGATATATTGAACAAAACGTTGTGTGCCGCCATAACCGGGAATTATTCCTAAGTTTACTTCGGGTTGACCAAAACGCGCTGTTTCTGAAGCCACACGCATATGACAAGCCATTGCTAATTCGCAACCTCCGCCTAAAGCAAAACCATTTACAGCTGCAATAATAGGTTTAGGACAATTTTCAAGCATATTAAAAACGGCATGTCCGTTAGAAGCCATTAATTTTCCTTGAGGAGAAGAATAGTTTGCAAACTCAGCAATATCAGCACCGGCAATAAAGGCTTTGGCTC
>JAHEYX010000067.1 GCA_023251415.1 Chitinophagales bacterium | reverse complement strand
TAATTCGTACAAAGGCTTGCTAATCGAAGCGATTTGAAGAAGTAAACGGAAATTATAACGAAAAAGCGTTGTTTTTCCACATTTCTATACGTATTCATTTTGAAAAGCCACATTCAATAATTACCTTTGCGGCTCAAAATTTAAAAAACAAGTGGAGGAGGATTCGGTTTTTTGCTGATGAAACCTGTATTTGTAAACAATAACAACCTAATTTATTCCAACAAAATGAGCAAAGGCAAAGTAAAACAAGTTATCGGTGCGGTAGTGGATGTGAGCTTCGAAGGGGAAGAAAACAAACTTCCTGAAATTTTAAACGCCCTAAACGTAATTCGTGAAGACGGTTCCGTTTTGGTGTTAGAGTGTCAACAACACTTAGGAGAAGACAGCGTTCGTTGTATCAGTATGGATTCTACCGATGGTTTGAAACGCGGTATGGATGTAGTTGATACCGGCCGTAACATCACAATGCCAATTGGCGATCAAGTAAAAGGTCGTTTGTTTAACGTAATTGGTCAGGCAATTGACGGTATTGGTCCGGTTAGCAACGAAGGTGGCTACCCGATTCACAATAAACCGCCAATGTTTGAAGACTTAACTACCGAAGCAGAGGTATTGTATACCGGTATTAAAGTTATCGACTTATTAGAACCGTATGCAAAAGGTGGTAAAATCGGTTTATTCGGTGGTGCCGGTGTGGGTAAAACGGTATTGATTATGGAATTGGTAAACAACATTGCAAAAGCTTACCAAGGTTTGTCGGTATTTGCCGGTGTGGGTGAACGTACCCGTGAAGGAAATGACTTATTGCGTGAATTCTTGGAATCAGACGTAATTAAATACGGTGAAAATTTCAAACACAGCATGGAAGCCGGTGGTTGGGATTTGAGCAAAGTAGATATGAAAGAATTAGCTGACTCTAAAGCTACCTTGGTGTTCGGACAAATGAACGAACCTCCGGGAGCACGTGCACGTGTGGCTTTGAGCGGTTTGACTATGGCGGAATACTTCCGTGATGGTGATAAAAATGAAGCAAAAGGTAAAGACATCTTGTTCTTCGTAGATAATATCTTCCGTTTCACACAAGCAGGTTCTGAGGTATCGGCCTTATTAGGTCGTATGCCATCTGCGGTGGGTTACCAACCAACATTGGCTACAGAAATGGGATTGATGCAAGAACGTATCACTTCTACAAAACGTGGTTCTATTACTTCGGTTCAAGCGGTTTACGTACCTGCGGATGACTTGACCGATCCGGCTCCGGCTACTACTTTCGCCCACTTAGATGCTACAACGGTATTAAGTCGTAAAATTGCGGAATTAGGTATT
Source organism: Chitinophagales bacterium (assembly GCA_023251415.1). Taxonomy (GTDB): domain Bacteria; phylum Bacteroidota; class Bacteroidia; order Chitinophagales; family CAIODY01; genus JAHEYX01. The sequence continues at coordinate 9,807 of JAHEYX010000067.1, read as the reverse complement.
TATCCGGCGGTGGATCCATTGGATTCTACTTCTCGTATCTTAACTCCGATTGTAGTTGGTGATTTGCATTACAACACTGCTCAACGTGTTAAAAATATTTTACAACGTTATAAAGAATTGCAAGATATCATCGCCATCTTGGGTATGGATGAATTGAGTGAAGAAGATAAATTGGTAGTTAGTCGTGCACGTCGTGTTCAACGTTTCTTATCTCAACCGTTCCACGTTGCTGAACAATTTACCGGTTTGAAAGGGGTGTTGGTTCCAATTGAAGAAACTATTCGCGGATTCAATATGATTATGGACGGTGAAGTGGATGAATTCCCTGAAGCAGCATTCAACTTGGTAGGTACAATTGATGATGCAATCGAAAAAGGTAAAAAATTATTAGCTGCTGCTAACTAAACTTAAGGTAATTGGTCATCAGTTTTTTAACCACAACTAAAAGACTGATGACTAAACCAACAAAAAAACAGAAGTAATGAATGTACAAATATTAACTCCGGAACGTAAATTCTTTGCCGGTGAAGCTGAATCGGTTTCATTTCCGGGCACTGATGGTCGTTTTGAGATTTTGAACAATCACGCCCCTTTAATTTCTTCTTTAAAAGAAGGTGATATTCGTATTCGTACCAACGGAAAAGACACCTTAGTTAAGATTAAAGGCGGTTTTGTTGAAGTGTTACAAAATAACATTAACGTTATGGTAGAAGGCGCTGAATAAGTTTGCTTTCTTTCACTAAAAAGCCGATTATTGCATTAATCGGCTTTTTTTATTTAATCCCTTTTCCTTTAAGTTATCACATGAAAAAACTACTCCTTTTATTTATCCTTGTCAGTATTGGCTTGATGGCATGTACCACTTCACGCCAAAGCTGCAGAAAGGCTGCTCGTGAGAAGGATAGTATGCTTAAAATATAATCCGCAAGCTTCATTTATAATACCCCCTTACGGGTGAAGTCAGTTACGACTTCTTTATGTACTTTAGCTTCATGTTACGAAGCTGCATTTCGTTGATTCTAGCCCTGTTCTTTCTGCAAAGCTATGCCGGTCAATTGCCGGTTGGCGATTTGTTGATTGAAAATATTAATGTCGATAAAGGACTTTGTCAATCGCAAGTGAACAGCATTTGTATTGATAACGAAAACCGGGTATGGTGCGCAACGATTGGTGGCGTTTCGTGTTACGACGGCAAGCGTTTCACCAATTACAATATGGTCAACGGACTAGCCGATAATTTTTGCACACGCATAGCCGTAGATCGTCAGAACCGCATTTGGGTGAGTACGGAGAAAGGGGTTAGCTGCATTGTTAATCAACGTATTTACAATTATGAGTTTCCGGCTGGAATAAATCCCGGAACTGTTTTATTGGCAGTGAATGGGGCTGCTCCTTTATTTATTTGTGCCGAAAAAGTATTTGTCTTTAATGAACGTTCATTGGTGGCGTTGCCTTGTAAAGCATTAGCTAATAAAACAGTGGTTTTAGCACGACAACTCAAAGACCGCATTTATGTATCAACAAAAGATTCGATGATAATGGTATTTAATTCCGCTATGGAATTTGAATACAAAACCATTTCGGATGCTGTGGTGATTGATTATTTCGAATACCAAAAGCAATTGTATTGCGCTACCCGTTCGAAGATTTTTAAACTGGAATTGCAATCGCTAACGGAATCAACGGTGTTAAGTCCGTTAATTGCTCAATACCATCCGTACCGCATACTGGGTTCAGCAGATCACTTGTATTTACTTACCGAAAAAGGATTAGCCGATGCTACTTGTGAAAGCAATTTATACCGTGGCAGCAATGGGTTAACGGATAATAACCTCAATGATTTGGTATTGGATCATTACCAAACCTTATGGGTGGCTTCGGATGGGGATGGCTTGTTTAGTTGCCGGAACGCACTTTTTTTAAATTTGTTGCAGCCTTATTTGAAGAATATTCCGGGTATCATGAGTATTCAGCGTAAAGACCGGGCCCTCAATTTAGGCTCCTACAATAACGGCTTTATGGTGTTGGATGAATCGGGCTTACGCAGTTATCAGCAAAGCAGTAACGGGGAACAGATACGGTTTATACTTTCTTCGTGTGCCTATAGAGACGGAATTTTGGTTGGAACGCGTGGTAATAAATTGCAATACTTTCATAATGGACGTTTAGAAAGCTTTTCCGAAAATGCCAAAATAAAAGGAAAAGATATTGGTGATTTGTTTTATGATAAGGTAGCGAACAACTATTGGATTGCCTCTACCCGCGGCTTTGGTTATTTGCATGATGGGCATTATTATGAAGTCAATAATCAAGTGTTTACCTGGACTATCAAGCGTTATAAAAATGACTTGTTGGTGGCGGCAGGTAAAGGCATTTATCGTTTAGAAAACGGGCAATTGAAAGCGGCTTCGAAACATCCCTTAATTATGAAAAACGCCATCACTTGTATTGAATTTACCGGTGACAAAATTTGGTTAGCGACAACCGGAAGTGGTGTATTAATCTGGGATCCGGTTACCGATGCGGTGCAAGATATTTCCTCTAAAAACGGTTTGCCGGATGATTTTATTTATTTCATTGGACAACAAAGCCCCAGCAGCTTTTGGATAGGCAGTGGTAAAGGCGTTTCGCAATTAAACATTAAAGGAAAAGATACACTCATTTACAATTACGCCATTCCGGATGGATTATTGGGTCCGGAATGTAATCGCAGTTCGTTTTGGTTAGATAACAACGGGCTTTTTGTGGGCACTACTAAAGGATTATTTTACAAAGACATTACTCAAGCCGACGTTCCGTTTACAGCGCCCAAAGCTGCATTGCATTTGTATTTGAATTCGAATGAAACCATTGATACCATCAGCTTATTACAGAACAGTGCTTCGGTGATTTCATTAACTTATCCGGTAAAAATTAATTTCACGATTAATGCCTTTAATTATCCGGTTGCAGCAGATTTAGAATACTATTATCGCATTAGTGGTGAAGATACCAATTGGGTTAGTTTGAATGCCAATAACGATGCTATTATTAGTGAATTATCGCCCGGCATTTATGATTTAGCCGTTAAATGTGTTGACCGTAAAACCAAACAAGTTTCGAATGAAATTAAGTGTCGTTTAAAAGTATTACCCAAGTTTTATCAAACACTAACGTTTCGATTAATCATCTTGTTGTTATTGGTGCTTACCGGTATCTTAATTAATTATATTATTGAGAAAGTAAAAGCCAATGAGAAACGTAAAATTGAAGCCATAAAAAATGAAGAACAGCAAAAGATTAAACAACAACTTGCATTAGATTTTCATGACGATATCGGAAATAAAACCACACGTTTAAAATTATTGGCGCAATTGTTAAAAGGCTCGGCTGCCGGCGATGCCAATTTGATCAATGAAATGCGTCAAACGGCAGAAAGCATCTATTCCAGTGCGCGCGAAATTGTTTCATCGTTAAATGAATCGGGGCAAAGTTTGGCTGATTTTGTGAATCGTAATGCCCTATTTTTAGAACAAACTTTTCAATCTACCGGCATTGTGCTGCACAATTTTACCGTAGTGAAATCGTTTGAGCAAGTACAATTGAGTTTACACTTGCACCGCAACTTATCGATGATTATTAAAGAATTTGCCACCAACACCTTAAAGCATGCCGAAGCAAATCAGTTTACTGCTGTGATTGAAGTGAAAGACCAGGTTTTGCGCATTGAATTATCGGATGATGGAAAAGGCATTGCGGTAGTGTCTCAACAAAAGGGACATGGGCTGTACAACATGAAAGAACGTGCACGTGCAATAGGTGCTGAATTAACGATAACTACTGAACTTCCGAAAGGCATACATTTACTTTTAACCTTACCCCTTACAAATGAACTCTGAAAAACTGATTCACGTTTTATTGGTGGAAGACGATGATATTATTCGTCAGGCGTTGGAAACATTGATTAACCGCGACGAGGAGATTGCAGTTTTGAAAAGCTTCGAACGTGCCGAAGATTGCATAGCACAAATCGGTAAATTAAAACCTGATTTGGTATTGTTGGATATACAACTACCGGGCATGAGTGGTATCGATGCTATACCCTATTTAAAGAAAGAAAATAAAGACTTGATTGTTTTGATGCTTACTGTATTTGATCAACAAGAGATCGTAGTTAAAGCTTTAAAAAACGGAGCCGATGGGTACATCACTAAAAACGCTGAAATAGATGCCATTCAAAAATACATCAAACAAGCGTTTTTGGGTAAACCGGTATTAACAGATGAAGCCGCCGGTGCATTAATCAAATCACTTAAGAAAAATCCTACTTCCCCATTAACACGAAAAGAAACAGAAGTGCTGGAAATTTTAGCAGAAGGAAAAACACGTAACAGCATCGCTCAGGTATTAAATATTGAAGCCGAAACCGTAAAAACGCATGTGCGAAATATTTACATTAAACTGGATGTACACAGTAAAGAAGAAGCCATAGAAAAAGCCCGTCAAAAAAAATACATCTGATTTTAGTTATAGTGAATTCGATAAATAACCGCTTCGTAATTGGCATTTATCGGATTTAGGGTATGCATCAACTTGTCAATAAAACTCGGTTCGATTTTGGTTTCGTAAGTAATATTGGGGAAATAGCGTTTAAAACTATCTACTCTACTTTGCAATTTATCTTCTTCAAAAAACAATACGTGTGTTGGCCATTCATTGGATGATTTAGCATTTTTCCATACAGCAGCCACTGAATTGCTCGTGTTAACATAGTACTGTTTGTTCCATTTTCCGGCGTAATAAACGGGCATAAATAAATTACTTTCTTTAGTGCTTTGCTCCAATACGAAAGGACCGGCGTTTTTATCATTGTACAAGTAATACATGGCTTCTACCATGCTTCGTTTGCTGTAAGTAGTAGAAATTGCAAAGAGGGGTAAGGTATTTAAAGCAAGAAATACAATCCATGCAATGCGTTTAAACTTACGCGGGAAGGCACTTTTAGAAGCATCCATTAATTCATTCCATCCCAACACACCGGCGATAATTAAAAAAGGCAATGCCGGTAGAATAAAGCGTTCTTGCTTATTGGGGAAATACGAATGAAAAACAAAAAACAATAAGGTGGGTAAAAACAAAATCCATCGTTTGCGAATGCCTACAAAAAATCCAACGACCAATAAAACACTCATTGGGGGAATGAGCATACCACCTACAAAAAGGAGATACTTGTACCACGGACTAATTCCAAATGTTTCGGCATTGTTGCGGTTGTATTCAATGTACTTGGCAATTTGCACAAACGGTTTTCCGAAAATCAACATGTCGGTTGAAAACTGAATGAGGAGTGTCATGAGTATAAAACCAATCAGAATACCACCGATTTGTTTCCACTGTTTAGTGAGCAATAAGGCAATTCCTAAGCCGGCGAAGAAGAACGCCAGTTGTAATCGCAGGGCAAAGGCAAAAGCAAAACACAAGCCTGCTAGTATACCCTGTTTCCAAGTGGCTTGGTCTTGCGTTTTTATAAGTAGCCAACAAGCCAATACTAAAAACGGAATGGGTGTAGTTTCAAAAAGCGTGCGTACACTTAAAAATGGAAATATAAAAAAGATGGCTAATAATAAACCGGTTTCACGTGCAGCGCGTTTGCCCCCGTAATAATGCGCAATTTGATAACCACAGTAAATAGTTATCATGGATAAGGCGGCGTGAATGAAACGTATGATGTACATTTTAAACTGTGGATCGAACATCCCCATAACTTTCATAGCACTGAACATGACATAGTGTATACATGCATATAAATAATGATGCCCCATTACTTGCACATCTTTACTTCCGGGCAACCAACTGTAATAATCATTTCCATCCACCCATGATTGCGCTACTTCTACCACAAAATATTGATCATCATACATCCCGTATCCTTTCGAGAAAAGCACCGCCAATAATCGAAAGAAGCCTCCTAACAACAAGATTAAAAGCAAGGGGTTCTCCTCCCAATAGTGTTTCACTGCTGCTTGTAAATTTTTTATCATTGCTTGGGGTATTTATAGATATTTACTGCCGTTAGGCGTTGGCAAATTTCGTTTATTAAATTCTAATTTTTATGTTTTATATCCGTTTAGCGCATGAGGCTGATATTAGTAGCATTGCACAATTCAATCAAGCCTTAGCACTTGAAAGTGAAAACCTGCAATTGGACGCGTCTATTTTATTGAAAGGCGTATCGGCAGTTATTGCTGATGCTAAAAAAGGATTCTATTTAGTGGCGCATAATAACGAAGAAATCATTGGAAGTTTGCTCATTACCTATGAATGGAGCGATTGGCGTAATACCATGATGTGGTGGTTGCAAAGTGTATATGTTGTTCCTGCATTTCGGGGACAAGGAGTATTTACAGCCTTATTGCAAGCGGTGGAGTTAGAAGCTAAAAACAATGCGTGTCAATTGTTGCGTTTGTATATGGAACACGATAATCAACGCGCAGCCAAAGCTTATGCACGAAATGGATTTGAGCAAACGCATTATTTGGTTTATGAAAAGTCTATTGGATAGCTTGATAAATGGCTGCTGCCACAGTAGTAGAAGCTACTTTTTGACCTAATACAGTGCGCAATTGAGCATACTCGGAAAGCATGGTAGTGCGCTCCGGTGCAGGTGGTAAAAGCTTTTCTAATTCGTGTTTTAAATTATCGGTCGTTAAATGCATTTGTATTAATTCCGTAACGACAGGTTTATTTAAAATCAGGTTAACTAAGGAGATGTATTTAATTTTGACCAAGCGCTTACCAATTTCATAACTTAAACGACTGCCTTTGTAACAAACCACTTGCGGAACACCAAATAAAGCCGTTTCTAAAGTTGCAGTACCTGAAGTTACTAATGCTGCGGTTGCTTGTTGCAGTAAAGCATAGGTGCCGTCGCTTGTAGTACTGACGTTAGCTGGTGCGTTTGCTAATGCTGCGGCGTACCACTCTTCCGCAGCCGAAGGAGCTTTTGCAACAACAAATTGAAATGCCGGAAAGAATTTAGCAACACTCAACATGATCGGCAGCTTTACTATAATTTCTTGTTTGCGACTGCCCGGTAAAAGTGCTATGATTCGTTTGGATGTATCAATTGGTTTGCTTTGTTCAGCAATTACTTCCAATAACGGATGTCCGACATAGGTAACCGGATAATCCCATGTTTTATAAAATGCTTGCTCAAATGGGAGAATGACAAACATTTTATCGACTACTTGTTTAATTAAATTTACGCGTTTACTTTTCCAAGCCCATACTTGCGGTGAGATGTAATAAAACACTTTAATTTGGTGTTGATGCGCGAAAGCAGCCATCTTTAAATTGAAGCCCGGATAATCGATTAAAATAAGAGCATCCGGTTTATAGGCTACTAAATCTGCTTTGCATTGTTTCATTTTTTTCAGGATATAAAACAAATGCGTAAACACTTCCCAAAAGCCCATGAAAGCCATGTGCCGGTAATGTGTAACGAGTGTGCCTCCTTGTGCTTGCATTTTATCGCCACCCCAAAACCGGAATTCGGCTTTAGCATCGATTTGCTTAATCGCTTTCATAAGATTGCTTCCATGCAAATCTCCACTGGCTTCGCCGCTGATAATGTAATATTTCAAACGAATACTGTAAAATGTTTTGAACAAAAATTTACGCACAAATATATACATTCTATTGGAGTATATTTTTTTGAAACAATTAGCAGCAGGACACTTTTTTTTTGCCATATTTGGGCACTGATTAATTCAAAACCCTACCCTCAACTTATGCCAGTATATAAATTTAGAGTCTGTTTGGAAGACGACGATTCCGTGTTTCGTGATATTGAAATTTTGCCTACGCAAACCTTTTTAGAATTCCATCAAGCCATACAAGCTGCTTTTCAATTTGATGCTAAACATGCTGCCTCATTTTTTAAGAGCAACGATAATTGGCATAAAGGCAAAGAAGTTTCGCTAGAGAAAAAAGAACAATCCTTGCTCATGTCGAAAGTACCAATGGTTTATTTTATTGATGATCCGCATCAAAAAATATTGTACTTGTATGATTATGATGCGCAGTGGAGTTTTTATTGCGAACTCATTTCCATCACCGAAGAAAAGCCGAAAGTAAATTACCCGGTAATGGTGCGTTCAGAAGGTACTGCCCCTAAACAATACGGCAATACGCCAATTGTATCCAGCAGCTCTGATTCGTTTGAAGAAACTTTAGCTTTTGATGAAAATGAAATGCATGAAAACGATGAATTAAGTGATGATACCGAAAAAGATGAAAGCAGCGAACAAGGGGAAGAAGATGGTGCTGATGAAGGTGATGAATTTGCTGATGGTCCGGATAATGAACCCTTAGAAGAATATTAATTAACTAAAAGGCCGGTTTTAATCGGCCTTTTTGCTGCTTATGAAAAAACAATTGATTGTAATTGCGGGACCAACTGCCAGTGGCAAAACGGCTTTGTCGATTCAAGTTGCGCAACATTTTAATACCGTAATACTTTCTGCCGATTCACGTCAGTTTTATCGTGAAATCAGTATTGGCACTGCTAAACCTACTGCTGCAGAATTGGCAATGGTACCACATTATTTCATCAATAATTTATCCATCCACGATGCGTATGACGTTGGTCAATACGAACAAGAAGCTATACGTTTATTGAACGAACTATTTCAAACCCGCGAACAAATAGTGGTTTGTGGTGGAAGTGGTTTGTTTATTCGTGCTTTGGTTAATGGCTTAGATCATTTTCCGCCCATTTCGAATCAGCTGCGCGAACAAGTGCGTGAAACCTATGCGCAACATGGTATTGAGGCTTTGCAACAAGAACTGCTCGAAAAAGATGCGCTCTATGCCTCGCAAGTAGATCTTAACAATCCGCATCGTTTAATTCGCGCCATTGAAGTTATACGTGAAAGTGGTAAGCCTTATTCTTCCTTTCTGCAAAAAGAATCCAAAAAACGAACTTTTGAAACCCATCAATTTGGCTTGGATTGGGGCCGTGAAATCTTGTACCAACGGATTAATCAACGGGTAGACCTTATGATGAAAGAAGGCTTGTTGGAAGAAGCCGCTACTGTTATGCCTTACGCTAATTATCCGTGCTTACAAACTGTTGGTTATGCTGAATTGTTTGCTTATTTCAACAAGCAATGCAGTTTAGCTGAGGCTGTGGCTTTGATCAAGCAACACAGTAGAAATTATGCCAAGCGACAATTAACTTGGTTCAGAAAAGATGCAGCCATGAGCTGGATTAAACCCAATCAATTCGAAGAACTACTAGCTTTGTTACCGCACTAAACGATTTAACTGTTATCATGGAGCAACAAACCAACAAAATCCGAATCGATAAATACTTATGGGCCATACGAATTTTTAAAACCCGGTCATTGGCTGCTGATGCGTGTGCTAAAGGACATGTAAAGTGGCTTGGTAATCCGGTTAAAGCCTCCAAACAGGTGCTGCTTAACGAGACCTATGAAATTAAAACCGAAGCCCGTAAATGGCTTATACAAGTAAGCGGAATTATTGAAAACCGCGTTGCCTACCCCGAAGCAATAAAAAATTATCTTGACTTAACCCCAGAAGAAGAGCGTAAACCAGTTGTATTGCCATCTGCATTTATTTTTAATACCGGTAAACGACAAAGTAAACAAGGCCGTCCGACTAAAAAGAACAGACGTGATTTAGACGAATACAACGAAAGTAATTAACTGCGGCCGCCGTTCGACAACTCACGAATTTTAGCCTCCATGGCTGAATAGGTGATTTGTTTCAACTCAGGCAATTGTTCAGGCTTATATGCGGTAG
>JAHEYX010000393.1 GCA_023251415.1 Chitinophagales bacterium | reverse complement strand
ATATCGCATCTATCGATACAGCATTCGCATCGCTTAACGCAGCATGGCAGGCAGCATCGCAAGATATGTACAACGCATCACAAGAAGCGGGAGCACAACCGGGAGCAGAAGCAAACGGAAATCCTCAAGCATCAACTGAAGGCGGTAATGTAACCGATGTTGACTTCGAAGAAGTAAAAGAAGATAAGAAGTAATTCTTAGGTAAATATAAAAAGCCGGAATCAGAGATGATGTCCGGCTTTTTTATTGATGATAGTGAAGGATGATAGATGATAGATAATAGATTTTAGATTTTAGGAGAAAGATTTTAGATTATAGGAGATGGATGAAGAATGAAAGATGAAAGGCGAAGGATGAAGGATGAAATTACAAAGTCTAAAATATGGGACCAGAAGCGAAATTGTATATATTTATGAATGTAGCCTATCGAAAACCGGAATCAAGGGAAACCAATATAAAATAACAATTAATGGGATTTAAGAAGATTGAGATTTACTTGTGTCATGCAGCATGAATCTTGGCTCTTTTCAAGAAAATACATGAAGCAGTATTACTTAAATCATTAAACCATAAAGCTGAACCAACCACAAAGAAATCTACAAAATATAGCCTTTGTATTATTTTATTAGTATATTTGATTAAAGTTTTTCGAGTTTTATTGCGCTTACCATCAGTTTTACTAACCATAAATCTATTTTAGAATAAAACATTAACCTACACCAGTACACCAGTACACCAGTACACCAGTAAAAAATTCTGCGAATTTTTTACTTTAATTATTTTAACTTGCATGCTGATTGGAAGCGCCAAGGCTCAGAACTGTAAGCCTATATTGAGCGGGAAGCATAGTATGTGTAATATACCAACAACAATCCCTATAGAATATGAAATTATAAATTTCAATAATTCATATACTTACAACGCTACCGTCATTTTATACCCTAGCGGAACATCAAATTCCTTTAATGTATCTTCAAGTATATTCAATGCTTTTACTATTCCTCTTTCAAATAGCCCGAGCAATATACTCGTAATTGTAAACTCTTTTGACCCATCTTCAAATTGCTCAGGATCAGACACAATATTTGTACAAAGTTGTTGTGATGAGGCTAATGCAACGAATATTTCGGACTTTATTACTGATAAAATTCCAAATACAATTATAAATGGCACGACAATAACATATGATCCATTACAAGTACCTGGAGCACCTACTAGAGTTGCCATTCATGGCGAGTTAACTGTTGATCAAGATCTGATTTTTGCTAATACGCAAATAATAATGGATCAAGGAGCAAGCATAAGAATTTTAGGCGGTAAAGAGTTAGCATTAAATAACTCAACTATAACTGCAGGCCATTGCAATTATATGTGGAAAGGAATTATTCTTGAGAACAATGCTATATTAAAAACATCGAACGGAGTATCTATTTATGATGCACATTACGCAATTAATGTATTAGGAAATGCCAAATTTGCATTTAGTGAATTAAGCTCAGTTACTACAAACTTTTCTAGGAACTATATTTCATTTTATGCTGGAAAGAATGTAAATGGGCATACAATTGAAATGTCGGGAGGTAATAATCCGGGAATAAATATTAATGGTTTGCCGAACCTATTAACCCCATACTGGGGACAACCTGCAGTACCACTTTCTAATAGCTTTGCAGGAATCTATTTAAGAGACGTTCAAAATTTTACAAATAAGCAATTAGGTACTATTACGCCTATAAATATCAACAACATCAACTTAGGTATTGCCTCATTCAATAGTTCATTAGATTTACCTTCACATGTTTCACTGAATTCTATAGCGTCAGTACAAATCAGCAATCAAGATGTTTTTACCACAACAAAGAGTTTTAACGGAAGCGCTGTGTACTGCGAAGGATCAATTAATAATCCACAAACAATTACATTTGGGAACCTAAATAATACTGCTTCTGCAGTAAATTCCATAAACAACTGTAGATATGGAGTTTTTGCTTTTACAAATGTAAATGTTAATTGTTTGAATAACGATATTGATAATGTAGTGAATCTTGGCGGAGTCCGTGTAGACAATGTTAACAGTATTGGAAATTCAACAATTATCAAAAACAATCGGTTCGGGACTCGCTTTTATTGTGCTGTTTATTGCAAAAGATTTAATTCGGCCCATTTAGAAATTGATAACAATACATTTAATACAGGACCGTACTACTCTGTAAATACTTTGCCAGGCCAAGATTTGACTAATGTTGGTATTCGATTAGCTTTTGTCTCTCCAACAACTTTAACCGGTCATATAAGTAACAATACTTTTACTTCATCTCGAATAGGCATATATGCTTCGTTAATCCGTGGCGAAGGCAGCGATCCTGATCATATGTTTTCGATTGATAATAATACTTTAAATTTCAATGGAACATTCAATAATTATTTAGGTAGTGGAGGCTCACCAGTTTTTCATACTGGAGTCTGGCTTCAACTTTCAAATAATGTACATATTCATTCAAATACGATAATTAGAAATGTCGGCTTATCCGGAGCACCTGCAGGATTTGAAAACTTTTTAACCGGACTGCATATTGATGATTGCAATGGATTAGCTACCTTAACCGAACAAAATACCTTAACCCATATGGGTACAGGAATATTAATCAATAGGAACTGTATAGGAACAAATATTTATTGCAACACTATAATAGGTGATGTAGCAGCAGGTACCCAAACTTTTCCAAGAGGGATCCATTTTAGGAATGCCAAATTAGCTGATCAGGGTGACCCAACGTCCCCATTCAACAATACGTTTACGAATTTCGCTACCATTACTAGAAAATTTAGTGGTGTAATG
>JAHEYX010000066.1:10538-11169 GCA_023251415.1 Chitinophagales bacterium | reverse complement strand
GTCATGGGCTTATTTCATCGACCTTTTAAAAGGCTATATGAAATTAATACCTGCACTTGCAGTTGTGGGCTTGCTATTATTACCTATTAAATTCATGGCTAAAAACCATCCGTATGAGGCCTTGTATTTTAACGAATGGTTTGGTGGAATTAATGCCGCCTATACCAATTACGAAACCGATTATTGGATGAACAGTTCGAAAGAAGCCTTTGATTGGTTAATGGTGAACGAGAAATTAATGGACCGCACTGCTGCTCATGATACGTTCTCGATTCGTACCAATTGCTTTGACCCGATGTCGTATTACAAAAAGAAAACCTTTGGAGATCGCAAGGATGTAGGTTGTGGTTATGTGAATTATAAGAATCGAATGAATATGGATGATTGGGATTATGGGGTATTCTATTCACGCTTCCTAGAAAAAGAATTATTAGAACGTCCGGGTTATTATCCGCCTGCTTCTGCTGTGCATGTTATTCGTGTAGATACAGTGCCGGTTATGGTGATTATTAAACGTAACAGCCGTAAAGAGAAAAAGCTATTAGCGAAAGCTGAATATTATTTAACACAAAACAAAGCCGATTCCGCTTTATTGTATTGCAATCAAACCTTGGCGATCTATTCTGAAAAT
>JAHEYX010000066.1:0-10528 GCA_023251415.1 Chitinophagales bacterium | reverse complement strand
CGTTATGCTTGTCAGGCTTATAGTCAATTAAAGAATTTCGATGGCATCATTAACTTGGCTAATCATGCTTTATTGGCCGATCCAAATAATGGTGAATTGTATTACTACGCCGGCATTGCTTATTTAAACAAAGGTGATCGTGTTAATGCAAAAAACTATTTATCGATTGTGCTTCAACTTAACCCCGACAATCAACAGGTGCTGCAGTTGATTCGTCAATTATAATGTATTAGTAAAATGCGATTCTGTTTCAACTACCTCCTGAGCATTTTACTAAGCTGTATTTGTACAGTCGCCTTCGCACAAGTAAATACACAACTTAAGGGCAAAGGCAATGAACAGGCCCGGGCTGTGTTGTATGACAATTATGGCAACTACTTTATCCTGGCTGATTACCAAGCCGATGCACAACTCGATAGTACGCAATTACCTGCTTTTGAAGGAACTGCTATTCTACTTGCTAAATTTAATGCTTTAGGTCAATTGGTTTGGAAACAATGCCTTGGAAGTGTAGGTGTTAATCACGGTGTTGCCTTCGTGATAGATGAGCACAACAATCTTTTTGTTTGTGGTAATTTTGAGCAAACCTTAAGTAATAACGGACCCGGTAGCGCTATCAGCATTAACTCCAGTGGTAGCAGCGATCTTTTCTTGGCTCAATTGAATGCCTTTAGTGGTGCTATTGATTGGATAGTAGCGAATGGGAGTAGTAATACTGAAAGAGCAATGGCTTTAGCAATAGATCAAGCCGATGGTGCTATAGTACAAGCAACTATGGAAACTCCTTCGAAAAAAGACAATGAACTGTTTTTGGTACGTATGGCCAGATACGACGGCAATTTACTTTTGCGTAAACGTATTTTTAAAACCAATAATATCAACTTGCTTACTAAAAGTGGAAGTATAGTGTGTGATGATTTGAATAATGTATATATAGGCTGCCCTTTTTCTGATACTATAGTTTTGTTAAACGATAAAAACAGAGCTAAGGTGGTTGCAAACAGTACTGCTGCCTTGCTGATAGAAAAATGTGATTTAGATTTAATGCAAAGCTGGAATACTAAACTGGAAGCTGCTGATGCAATTAACTTTAGTAAAGATGGATTGATTTATACTGATTATCAATTGTACTGTTGCCTTTCAACCAAAGGGAGTGGCGTTTATACCAACGGACTTGAAGTGAAGCAATTAGCTAATTCAACGGGCGCTACTTATTTATTAAACATTGCCGTTGCTTCAGGAAATTTATCGAAGTCGACCGTAATTGAAAGTGGAAGTGATTTAAATAAAGTAAATTTCCATCAACCTAAAACCGGCGATTTGATGCTTTATGTAAACACCGGTTCGTTTTTAAATATTTATGCCATTAGTGCTTCTGCATTGACTGCTTTAGTAAAAATACCGGCTATTGATTTCGAATGTTGTGGCATTTGTGCCAATTTTTTTACCGACGAATTAATCGTTTGCTTTACCTATAACAAAGCATTTACCCTTTTAGAAAAGAACTTTATTTATCAAGGTGGTACCGAGCTCGGATTGTATAAGCTCAGTTTGACCGCTTATAAAACTTGGAATCCTGAAGAGCACATGATGAAGACAGAAATGCTATCAACTGAAAATTATTTAATGGAATATCATAAGAATGATAATCAATCTTTATTGAGTATATCGTATATCAATACCGACGATAAACAGATTCACGCTACCATTTACAATTTTGCAGGCATACCTGTTAAAGTACTTGCCAATGAGCTACAAGACAAAGGATTAAAACAAATCTATTGCAGCATGTCGGAGTTTCCGTATGGTTATTATATCTTTGAGTTAAACGGTAAACGAAAACCCATTTACTGTTATTAAAACTGCACCACTTGAAAAATTTAATTCCTGCTAATTGGTTTGAACCTTGGTTTAATTCCCCTTACTATCATATTTTGTACGATCAACGCAGCGAAGAAGAAGCTGCAGCATTTATCGATCGATTGGTTGCGCAATTAGCACCACCTGCCGATGCTCGTTTGTTGGATATTGCTTGTGGTAAAGGACGACATTCCCGTCAATTGGCTGCAAAAGGTTTTGATGTTACCGGTATTGATTTAGCTTCCGAAAGTATAGCTTATGCCTTACAGTTTGAAAACGAACATTTGCATTTCTACCAACAAGACATGCGCAATGCGTTTCATAGTAATGCCTACGATTATGCTTTTAACTTTTTTACGAGTATTGGTTATTTTCATACCGATCAAGAAGATGCACGTACGTTTAGCAATTTTGCTTTGGCATTAAAACCGGGCGGACATTTAGTTATCGACTTTTTAAATACCCATCAAGCTGTCCGGCAATTAAAAGCACAGCAGCAACTTACTAAACAAGGAATCGTATTTGATGTACGCAAAGAATATGACGGCAAGTATTTTTACAAGCAAATACAGGTAAGCGATAAAGATCAACACTTTACTTTTTATGAAAAATTGCGCGCCTTTACTTTGGCTGATTTTGAATTATTATTCAACAAGAATGGATTGCATATTGAACAATGCTTCGGCGATTATGCCTTAAATAAATACGATGCAGCAAGTAGCAGTCGTTTGATTATTGTTGCGAAGAAAGCCAATAAAGAACACTAAAATCCGGTACATAAGTAAGTTAAAAGTCAAAACGAAAACAGGAGAAATAAATCAAATTAAACATGCAATTAGTTGTGTCTATTGTTTTGGCATTTCGATTTTCACAATTTGATTTTCATTATTGAAAGTAACATAGGATAGACGTACTTGTTGACCATTTTCTTTTATTGGTCCACCATGAGAGGCAGTTTGATTAAAATACTCAGTTATAAAATAGTCGGAATATTTGAATGTTTTATTCTTAACAGTAAAAGTATCAAAATCATGTCCAGTTAACGGCATAGCATGAAAATTCTCAACAGTACCTTCAACTATATTTACGTCCATATCCCTGTACTTATTGCCTATTATAGTAGTGGATTGCTTGTTAAATTCTCCGTACAAACGAAGAAATAAGTGGACTATTGATAAACCGCAAATAAAATAAACGCCTTTCTTTACTTTGCCATTTACAATCAATGGTCGCATGAGGAATAAACCGGCAATTAAACAAACCACAACCATAAAGATTTCGTAATAATGGAATGCTGAAGCTGCATTCTGATAAACTGTAGTATAATTCATAGCGCACTTATTCAATGAGTCGGTTTAAATTCAGTTGTCAACTTTACTAATTCATTTGACTAGAGTAGGTATGCGCAGCTTATTTCAACATCCAATCAAATATTAGCACAAATTTGTACCAAGTCGTATTTCTGAAACATAACTTGAATCGACTATAATTATATAAAGACTTTAATATTAATGGTGATTATACACGTAAATAATCACTGAATTTTTCTTGATAGAGCTGCTACACCTGCACTGTAATAAAATTTTCTTTGCCTTGTTTGATGCTGATTACTTGTTTGTAATCAGGCTTCTCCTTGGTTTTAATAAATAGGGTGTTTTTTCCAAACTGCATACGATCTATTTTTACTTTACCATTTTCATCGCTTGTATAAGTTTTGCTCGTGCGATTGAAACTGATGTTTGCTTCCGGTATCGGCGTTTGGTCGGCTTTGTGTAATAAGGTCAGTTCTAAACGGGTATGACGAATGCCGGTATCTACAATTTTAGATTTGTAATGAATACCATCCACAAATTTAGGGGCTGATTTAGCGTATTTGCGTGCTAAAAGTTTGATGTCGTTTAATAAATACCCCAGTTCTTGCAAACCGTATTTAAAGCTCTGCCTAAAATTAGGTCCTATTCGATTGGCTACTTCAATATTCTGCTTCACATTAGAAAAGGCAGCTAGTTTTTCGGTCAATTCCTTAATATCATCTTCACCTAAATAATCTGGAATTAGCATTTTCCGGTGTTCGGTTAAATTATTAATTACAAATTGCATGCGACTAAGCATAGTAGTTTCATGAATTTGTGTATAGTCGGTGCGGTTGACATACATCGTTCCAGCGGCTATAGTCATTGCATATTTCTTAAAAGCCACCAAAGCATACCCACAAGTATTGGCAAACAAATCGGCCAACTCCGTACGCAAGAATCTTTTGTATTCAACGCCCATAGCCCTTCTATTTAGCAAGCCGGGGGCAAGACTTTCCACTTCTTGCAATTTCAGGTTGTAGTCGTTAATTAAAGTAACGAGTGCACTATCTTTCGTATAGACGGCTAATCCGGATTGGAGGTGTGCAGCCACAGTTTGGTGCATTTGCAAACTTAAAAGTTCTTTATTCGTCATTTATAAATGAGTTTAATAACTAGCCGAAACTATATAGTAGCATTACTGTAGCGTGTTTACAAACTGAACTACACGTTTAAGCTGTTACTTTTAACTAGTGATCGGGTATAAATGTAGCTACTTTTCCATATTTATACAAGCGATTTAATTATTTTAATTGACATTTTTAGTATATAAGGTTTCGTTAAATAAATGTATTATTTCGTTTTAAGTAATTAAAATAACATAATATACTATTAAGCTTTCGTTTATTATTTATAGTTATACGTTAATTGTATTTATAATTGCATATTTACTATTTAGTTATTCGTATATAATAGCTGTGTTTTCGTCTTTACTATATTATAATACGTATTTTACAATTAAGATAGTGTATATTATATTTGATAAAGCGTTTTATATATTCAATATAGCGTATATTAAATTAGTAAACGCGCTATTTACAGGAGTTGATAAGCAATTTTAAAGAACTTTATCGTCCATTTAAGAAGCTGGCGTACGATAAAAACAAGTAGAATACCAAACAAAATTAGCTGCACTAAGCTTTTCGAAAGCAGTTGTCGACAAACATGGACTGATTTAAGCAGATTACTTAGCGCCATTACCATTTAAAAAAGCTTCATTACTTTATTAAAAAGCCATACTCCAATTATCGGTAGCTCATTATATCACAAATAGAATCGTATTATAGTTGACCACAATACCCTACCCTTTTGTTGGGGTGATTAAATTATAAAGCCGCACAATTGTGCGGCTTTACGAATGCGTAAGATTGTGCTACATCTTATTATGCAAACCTATTTATTAAATTTATACTTGATAAAAGGTATTTCATGGAATGGATTAACTAAAGTTTGAAGAGCTTGAATCATCATACTTTCTACTTTCCATCCCCCCTCCTAATACCTCCTAAACAATTTAATATCAAGGAAATTGTCGTTCTGAACCACATTCACTTCATTGAAACCCTTGGCTTTAAAGAAAGCTTCTAACTCGTCTGTACTAATGGTCATGGCTTCATTTTCTGTTTGAACGCGGTAATGAGCTGCCGGTAAATTAACGTTTCCTTGTCTGCTTAATGGGATTTGTATGATGCCGGAAACGATCTTATTATTGATTAAAAACTCTTTACTTACACCAAGAATAAACGTATTTTTAAAAGGTATTGTAAAATTAACCGCCGTTAAAGCTATACCACTAAAATTGTCCAAAAGACTGTCGTATATAAACGTTTGCTCATTTGGCCATGCGCTTTTACTCTTTGTATTATACTGATTGCTAATGTACTTGAATTGACGCAAATGAATCATCGATCGTTCACGGTCGGTATTGTTATTTATCAGTTGTGCATTACTTGCTACCAATAAAATACCGGTTCCGCTCAATTCAGCTTTAGGCATACAAATCGCACTGATAGTGGTTTGAAAACCAAGTTTAGTTGTAAAATTTGTTCCCTTAACCGTTGCCAGCATTGGCACTGCTTCATACTGGCCTTTATTGTTAAGTAAAGCCCGGTTGCCAATTAAATCCCACTTACGCAATACATTCGCATTTACTTGTAAGCTGATAAATTTAGTGTCAAAATCAATATTAAACTGTGGTTTTAAAAAATTATCCAATTCAGAAAAAGGACGGTTACTTATGATTTCATAAAACAATTTCCGTAATCGTTCTTGCTCTGTTTGTGTTATCCGATGAGTGCCATTTTCACTTAGGATAAACTCATTTAGTATAAAATCATTGGGATAGATGTTTCGCTTTTCGAATTCCTCTAACATTGCCTTGATAAATTCTTCGGGCTCATTCGAATTTAATGGAATCACACAATGGTACTTCAAATTCACTTTTTGAATGAAAGCCGGTAAATTGGTTAGCTCTCGATCAAACAACAGTTGCTTCAATAAATGTTCGTGATCAGTTTCTGAAATTTCATACAAGACTTCCAAATAAGCTTTGGCAGAATGATCAAAATCGTCCCATTCAAAACTAGGTAAATAACGAATAATAGCTTGTTCTTTACCTACCGATAAGGCCAATGAAGAGAAGTTCTCGCTGTTTTTACATGGCGTTAAATTCAGTTGAAAAGAATTATCATTAGGAGTTAAAACCAAGGGATCAAACGCTAAAAGTTCTAAACTATAAAAAGCGCTGTTTGTACCGGTCGAGAATTGAAAGTTGCGATAAAATAAGGAGTTATAACTCTTTTCTGTTATGAATTTCCAATTGCTTGCCTTTTGAATTTCGTTCAATTCAGCCAATGCAGTTAAGGTAGGAACAAACGTAGGCTTGGTACCTTTTCCTTGCGAACATTCACAATTCAAATTACTGGCAGCTTCATTTTCTAATACAACCTGTTTAGTTACTTGTTTAAGGGGCTTATCATTGATATATGCCAGTTCATCCAAATCAAACTGCCCTAACCAAAAGGTATTGCCTTTCACTTCTTTTATTTGCAATTGATTAAATTCCATATAATAATCGAACCAACCCCAAGCATACAGGTTATTGCGATGGAGCGTAATAGCTTTACAATAATCTGTTCCCTTTCCCCCGCCTACTTTCAGCCATTTACAACCTCCCTCGGTAGTGTATTGCGCCATGAAAATATCGGTACCGCCTTTACTCACAAAACTGTATTGTGCTGCAGCCTTTGATGGAAACAATGCTCCATAAGATTCGCCACAGATATAAATTTGATCTTTGGCATCGATGAGCATGCGTTCCATATAGATAGTTGCTTTAGATGAAAAGCGTTGGCTCCAAACCTTATTTCCGTTTTTATCTAATTTAGTTAAATCGGCAAAGGAATACGATGAGCTTATTAGCGCATACGAATTGCCCTTACTATCAACAACGACATTAGATGCATAGCCGTTTTTATTTTTGTTAAGTGAATCGTTGCACCAAAGAAATTGTCCATACTGATTAAAAGCAGCCACAAAAGGAACGCCATCATAATTTTCACATTCGAATTTTTTATTACCAATCAGTAACTTATTCGTGTAAGAGCCGGAAACAATGATAGTAGTGTGATCATCAATCCCTACCGAGCTTAGAATACTATTCGAAGTAGTATCACCCATTTTAATCCACAACGGATTCCAATTGGCATCCCAAGATTCTACATAATAACTGCGTTGCACTAAAGACGGTCGTTTATAACTTCTGAATTCGTAAGTACCCACCATTATCACTTGATTGTTTGGGGTTACGACAAGATTATTAGCAGTAAAATTCGGTTTTTCATTGTGCAATTTAACACGCAATAAAGTTCCATTCAAATCGTATTCGGCTAAGAAAGAAGTGCAGCCGTATTGACTTTCCATCTTAATCGGAATGACACTCGTATCAGCAGTACTGAAACTGGCTTTATTGGAATAGAGTGTTCCGAGTAATACTAATTTGTTGGTTGGACTAATAGCCAAACGAGCCGGGCGCGATTGACCGTTGATGTAACGAATCCAAATAAATTTGCCGGCTTCATTGCGTTTGATGATGAATAAAATTTCGTTACAGTTTGCAGTGGCTTTACAAGAAGGTGCCAAATAATTACCATTTACAAACAAATGCTTCTTGAAATAACCGGTACTATAGGTATTGCCATCCTTATCAGCCACCACATCATAAGCCCAAATAAACTCATGACAATCATTCAACTCAATCCAGCGCGGATCGATACGAATATTATTGGATTCGATATTTTGGTATTTATCCAATGATTGTGCAAAGCCAATAAAAGGTAATAACAAGAAGCAACAAAACAGCGCACGTTTAACAACAAGCAAAAACATAATTAAAATTAATTGTGATCATCAACGAAACCGCAAATATAGTCAGAAAACACATGAAGTGTTTTGCATAAAAAAAGCAGCTTTCGTGGTCCGTTAAGCGTAGTCTTGTTAAGCGTAGTCTCGTTAAGCGTAGTCTCGTTAAGCGTAGTCTCCCGACTACGCTTGGCCGTATAGCAATCTCCAGATTGCGACTTGAAATCGAAATGTCAATTATTCCTCGTACAAGTACTATTTCAAAATCGTTAAGTCAAGTTACAGATAAATGTAATTCCATTAATCGTAAAGCTCGTTAAGCGTAGCCCCGTTAAGCGTAGTCTCCTGACTACGCTTGGCCGTACAGCAATCTCCTGATTGCGACAAAAAAGCCCTCCAATCTTTTATTTTTATATTATGGTTGGCGGGCAGGCTGATTGCGAAATAATAACTAAGTGCAATTACATTGCATTTACGAATAATATTGAATCAATCTTAAATTACATTTCAATTCTAAATCAAATCAAAGATTTGAATCCGCAACAGCGTAGTCGGGAGACTACGCTGAACAACAGGCTGATTGCGATTTGATTCTTAACAATCTCCCCTCAGAACTTCAACAACTGATACCCATTTTCAAATAAAATCAATTTCCATTATTGATTCCAATTCTGCATAGTTGGTTGCACTACTATACAGGTAATGTTCCGGACGCTCAACGATTCCGGCACGGACAGGATTTTGATGTATGTAATTTAACTTCTGTTGTATAAATTTATTTGAATAGAGTTCTACTGCGTGATTTTCATGTGTCCATAGTTGATATTCAGAACTACGTGCATTATAAGCTGCATTAAATTTCATTCGATGTAATAACCAATCTATTCTACTTTCAAAACCACCAGTAGTTATTTCTTTGATAATTTGCTTTGCTGTATATTTTTTAAAATCGCGAATCAAACCCGATAAATTGCCATTTCTACTTCGTATTATGAGATGGATATGATTACTCATAATCACGTAACCAAATAACTCCATTCCTTTATGAGCTCTACAGAACTTAAAACAATCAATACAAATGTCTCGATATTTCTTTCGAGTAAATATATCAACCCATTCAATAATTTGAAATGTTAAAAAGTATGCCCCATATTGGTCTTGAACTTGATAACTGTCTGACATTTTTAGTGCAAAATCGATTTAATATATCTCTGGACTTCGACGAATGTATAAACGTTCCAAACCGTTTAATAAACGTTGTAAAATGTTTATACTGCACGACATTCGTTAATCGTAGTCTCCCCGCCAATTGTTGTAAAACATATGGTTGGCGGGCAGGCTGATTGCGAAATAATAACTAAGTGCAATTACATTGCATTTACGAATAATATTGAATCAATCTTAAATTACATTTCAATTCTAAATCAAATCAAAGATTTGAATCCGCAACAGCGTAGTCAGGAGACTACGCTGAACAAATACGCTAACAATATGCTAACAACAACGCTGAACAATGGAATATTAAAATAACAAGAAAACACATGAAGTGTTTTGCATAAAAAAAGCAGCTTTCAATGCTGAAAGCTGCTTTTGAATTATATTTAAAGACAAAACTAACAGTAAACTATTGTTTATTCTACCGGATTTAAAACGGAGTTATTGTAGTGGAATAACTCCGTTTGAATGATGGTTTTCATAAACTGTAGCTGTACGCTTAAATTACTTGTTGCGTCGACCTAATCCATGAACCATACCGTGTTTCTTGGTACGAACCATTTCATTATTGGTAGCATTTACACCGGATGGAATGTAGGATTCATAGAATATACCTCCGCGGTTGTCTTTCCAACTTTCGAAGTTTTGTATTGCTTCTGCCATTTGCAAACAGAAATCGGTAGAAGCATACTTAGGTCCATCAAACGGTTGACCGCATTTTAAGTTTTGGAACCAACGCATCCATCCTGGACTACCAACCGGATCTGCTGCTAAAGTATCGCTGTTAAATAACGGACTGATTGGCGAACCGGCAGGATATTCGGCCGTTGAGTGACAACTGTAACAAGAGCTTTGCGGATTATCAACCGGTCCATTTAAACGACTGTTCCAACCTAAATGTGTTGGCGGTAATTCAGTTGAATCCGGATTAATAATCGTTTCTTTTAACAAGCTATTGATTACCGTACGTGTTGGTGTAGGATTTGAGAAATTGGTATTGTTACTTGGATCTTGACCAAACATTAATCCTACCGGCACTAAATTTTCCCAAGGATTTT
Source organism: Chitinophagales bacterium (assembly GCA_023251415.1). GTDB lineage: Bacteria > Bacteroidota > Bacteroidia > Chitinophagales > CAIODY01 > JAHEYX01. Next base: position 183 of record JAHEYX010000066.1, on the reverse strand, counting down.
GGTTATTCATGGCGCCATTGTATTGGAAGTTTCCAAACACCCAGCCATTCGGAGCAGTAGTGTCGCGAACCATAATATCCATTTGAATCAAAACAACTTTAACCGCCTGACGATCCAATGAATTGAAATTGTAATTGGCATAAGCATCCCACCATATACCATTGCATAAAAACGGTACTTGAC
>JAHEYX010000392.1 GCA_023251415.1 Chitinophagales bacterium | reverse complement strand
CCCGTTAACATAATTAAACCAACTTGCGCATACACATCATTGGCTAAGCCCATTCCTTTCAATAACAAGAACGAACCGAATATGCCCGGAGGTATAGATAACAATACTGCAAACGGCAACAAGAAACTTTCGTATTGCGCAGCCAGAATCAAATACACAAAGAACAATACGACCAAGAAAATGTACAAGGCTTCGTTACCACGTTTAGCTTCATCATACGATAATCCTTCCCAGGCTATATCATAACCATGCGGCAATGTTTTTTGTGCCACTTCTTGTATGGCTTTCATCGCATCGCCCGAAGAGTAACCCGGTGCAGGCATACCATTAATCAAGGAAGAAGTGTACAAGTTATAACTCCAAATCTCGTTTGGTCCTTGCGTTTTCGTAATCTTCATAAACGCTGAATAGGGAACCATTTCACCTTTATCATTTTTAATAAACATGTCCAACAAATCAGAAGGTTGTTTACGGTATTCAGGAGCTGCTTGCGTATATACTTTGTAATAGTTGTTGAAACGTATAAACCCTTGCTCATAAGTACTACCAATCATGATATTCAAATTCTCCATGGCTTCTCCAATAGAAACGCCTTTCTGCATCGCTAATTCGTTATCAATCGTAATTTCATATTGCGGATACTTAGCCGAGTAGAAAGCAAAAATTCCACTCAACTCTTTACGCTTCTTCAACGAATCAACGAACTCTTGATTCACGGCATCAAAATGCTGGTAATCCACATCACTGCTTTTATCTAGCAAACGCAACGAGAAACCATCCGACGAACCATAACCCGGTACAGCCGGTGGCTCGAAGTACTCGATATTGGCCGGTAAATCTTTCGACTTAGATTCCAACTCTTCAATAATTTGCTTCACGTTACGTGTACGTTCTGACCAGTCTTTCAAGTTAATCAAACAAGTACCGGCATTCGATCCTCTACCTTCTGTTAAGATTTCATAACCGGCCAAAGCTGTTACCGATTTAACTCCTTCTACTTCTTTTGCTATCTTTTGAAGCTTTCTGGAAATATCATTTGTACGCTCTAAGGTTGTACCCGGTGGAGTTTGTATGATTGCATAAATTTGCCCTTGGTCTTCGTTCGGAATAAAACCTGCAGGCAAAATTTTATTCACCCCAACTATTCCAAATCCAAAAGCTATCAACATTCCATAAGTAACTACTTTTCTATTTACAATCTTTGTCAATAAGCCGGTATACTTTCCGGTAATGCGTTCAAAAATTCTATTAAACCAATCCAAGAACATACTGATTGGAGTTTTACGTTTTGCTTTACCATGATTATTGCGCAATAAAATAGCACACAATACCGGTGTTAAAGTCAAGGCTACAAAGCCCGATAATACAATAGCCGTTGCCATGGTAATCGAGAATTGACGATACAATACCCCAACCGGTCCGGTCATAAATGTTACCGGTACAAACACCGCCGTCATAATTAAGGTAATGGCTATAATAGCACCACTGATTTCTTTTAATACCGCACGTACTGCCTTATAAGGTGATAAATGATCTTCTTCCATTTTTACATGCACCGCCTCTACAACAACGATGGCATTATCGACCACAATACCAATGGATAATACCAATGCAAACAACGTAATTAAGTTAATACTCAACCCAAACAGTTGCATAAAAGTAAATGTACCAATTAAGGAAACCGGTACCGCTAAAATTGGAATAAAGGTAGAACGCCAATCTCCCAAGAAAATATACACTACAATAGCAACCAGTATAAAGGCCTCTAACAAGGTATGCAATACTTTATCAATAGAGGCATCCACAAAGGTAGAAACGTCGTAATTGATTTCATAATCCATGCCCGGAGGAAAATCTTTTTTCAACTCCTTCAATTTAGCCTTCACATCTTCAATAACTTTATTGGCATTACTTCCCGGATTTTGTTTCAATACCAACGAGGCTGATGGGTAACCGTCTTTATTTGAATAAATATCTACGAACTCACTTCCTACTTCAATTTTAGCAATGTCTTTCAACTTCAACAATTCCCCATTAGAATTGGCGCGAATAATAATGCCTTCGTATTGTTCAGGGCGATTATACCAACCTTTATACGTAAACACATATTCTTGCGATTGTGCTTTAATACCCGAACTTAACCCTACACGTCCCGGACGAGCCAATACGCTTTGTTCATCAATGGCTTTCAATACATCTTCTGCCGAAATTTTATAAGCACGCATACGATCCGGATTCAACCACACCCGAATGGCAAAGGCACGACTACCAATCGCATCTGCCATACCCATTCCACTAATACGTTGTATCTCGGGAAGGATATAAGTATTAGCATAATTGAACAAGAATTTTTCATCCGCTTTTTTATCGGTACTGAACAAGTTCAAGTACATTAACATACTGGGTTGTAATGGCTTAATAATTACCCCTTCACGTTGTACCAAAGGCGGCAAATTAGTCATCACCTGATCCACCCTTGTCTTCACACGAGCCGCAGCAATTGTAGGATCGGTACCCGGTTCAAACACCACATCGATACTGGCTTCACTGGCACTGGTAGCATCCGATAACATGTACTGCATGCCTTGTACCCCATTGATTTCACGTTCCAAAATCGTTAAAGTTGATTTCACCAATACATCTGCATTCGATCCCGGAAATTCGATAAATATAGTAACTCGCGGAGGCGCAATCTCCGGAAACTGTGCTACCGGAGTGGTATATATGGCCAATAGTCCTAAAAACACCAAGCCTAAGGATAAGGCTATTGCTAGAACAGGCCGCTGAATAAATTTTGTAAACATATTTTTAGTTTTTTGTGCTGGCTTTATTCGGCGTGTAGATTATTTAACGCT
>JAHEYX010000391.1:1379-2864 GCA_023251415.1 Chitinophagales bacterium | reverse complement strand
TTGAGTACTCCTTAAAAGATTTACGAATTCAATGGATGGGCCAAGTTGTTCCATCTGTAAGCGAATTGAATTATGACTATTCTCAAGAAGTAAAAGAAAATTACGGAGCCAGTGAAGAGCCTGTATCTGTAAGTGTCGGTGAGAAAAAGTATAGTGGCGACATAACCATTGGGCAAAAGGACTTACTAGCAATGGAAGCTGCGTCCAAGAAATCCGGTTATCAAGATTTAACAGGATTCTTCAGCGATATCACAATCGTTGCATTGCCAAACAATGGTAACCCGGGATTTACGCATATTCTTGAAAAGGTCCGTATTAAAAAAGTTCCTCGTGGTTGGAAGACTGGAGCTGAACAGTCAGTTGCTAAACTTGATCTGTTTATTGGAAAAATCAACGTTTAAAAATCATTTATTCGTTATTTAATCATCGTTCAATTATTTATTAAAGTCACATAAAAAATCAACACTATGGCAGAAAAAAAGACATTCAAAGGTTATCCATCAAAAGCTCTTCTTGACGAATGGAAAAATAAATACGGCAAAATTTTTCAAGTTGTTGTGCCTGCATCAACAGCTCCTGATGCTGAACAGTTATTCGCAATATTGCGTAAGCCAAATATGAGTGAGATGGCAGTTGCTTCATCGCTCAATTCTCAGGACAAAACGCTTGATGCCGGCAATTATATTCTTGACAATTGTAAGTTGGCTTGCAGTCAAGAAATTGAGACCGAAGATTTAGTTCGAGCTTCAGTAGCAATAGCTTCAACAAAAGTATTCACTTTTTTGCCGAAAGCGGACCTTACAGAGTTGTAATTCCGCCAATTGAAAAAGGGCATAAAAAAGATGTTTTTCGGAAGCAATGTGCTCTACTGAGCTATTACTTTAAAATCCCGTTTCCCGAAAAACTTAATGAATATGAATTTCAAGAGAAATGGGAACAATTGAAATGGGTGAGGGAATTTGTAAAAGAAGTTAAAAGTTAAAGCCCTGCCATTGGTAGGGCTTTAAATGTAAATAAGCAATATGTACAATTATCAAATAAATGATCTGTTCAAACAAGCTTTCGGTGTTACTGCCGGAATTGTCCATTTTGCTAAAACTCCTGAAGATAAATTTCAAAGCCGTGAGTTTACTGGAATTCCATCTGCAGCTATTACCAAGGTTACAGCCACTTCATTTCTTAATACTCCAATACTAATGCCGGTAAAGTTTGGAAAAGCAAATTGGAAACAATTACAAAGTGGAGCTTTAAAGAGTTATCATACACCGGAGTTCATATTCCCTGCAGTAACTTTAATAGATTTCCATCGAATAAAAAAAATAGTTGAAACAGAGATTGCCGGTCGTGATGGTTCAGTTACTGAAATCATTGGCAATGGGGATTGGATTATGCGTATCAGGGGATTGCTGATTAACGAAGTAGATTTTAAAACCAAGCCAACTGATCAGATTAGAAGTTTAAGTGAAATCGCTGCAGCTCCTGTGG
>JAHEYX010000391.1:0-1369 GCA_023251415.1 Chitinophagales bacterium | reverse complement strand
TTACAACGAAATGTGTGAGTGGTTAGGAATTTATGATGTAGTGATTAAAGATATTGATTTTCCGGCCATTGAAGGGTATCCATCAGTGCAACCATTTAGCATGGATTGTAAATCAGAATTGCCAGTTGAATTTAATCTTTTAAACAAACTCTAAATGTATAAAGTTATCGCATTAGATGGTCATACCTTAATGGATATATGCATACAAGAGTATGGCAGTATTAGCATGTTATTTACGCTTTGGCTTGATAACCGTGATAACATAAGCAATTTGGCATCTTATGGTTTAAATGGTGATCTATCTGAAGGAGATGAATTAAATATTAGACTTTCACCGGAAGGAGTTAATAAAGCAGAAATGGAGTTTTTTCGAACAAAACAAATAAAAGTTAAAACCGGACCAATAGTTTAATGGCGCTAAGATTAATATATGATATAAGAATAACTACCAGCTCTAATAAAGTATTGGTATTTGACTACGTTAACGATGTTGAGGTAGTATCATCATTTAATATGCTCACCAGTACTGCTAAGATAACATTGCCACGTAACTATCAAGTAACGAATGGTGTTGAATTGAAGTCGCTAATTAGTCCAGGGAATAAGGTAAGCATTCAATGTGGTTATAATACAACGTTGAATACTGAATTTATAGGTGTTATATCTCGGATTGACCCATCCGTTCCATTTGTGATTTATTGCGAAGATTACATGTGGTATTTAAAGCAAGTTACAATATCTAAAAGTTACAGCTCAGTAACTTTAAAAAAGTTGATGAATGAAATTGTACCAAAATCAATTAAAACAGTTGTTGTTGATGTTGATCTTGGTTCGTTTCGGATTAATTCCGCAACCGTTTCTTCAGTATTAGATTATATTAAACAGCAGTATGGCATTATAAGCTATTTTAGAGGTGAAACGCTATATGCTGCACTTGGTGGTTGGTCATTTGATAAGTATAAAAAATCGGCCGCAAAAGAGGTTACTGTCCACTTCCAAAAAAACATGATATCAGAGAGCTTAGAATTTCGCACTAAGCTTGATGCAAAAGTAAAAGTTCATGCTTCCAGTGTTCATGCTGATGGCACTGTAATTAAATATTCTGTTGGTGATGAGGGTGGAGATACCCGGTCATTGCATTTGCCTAATAATTTGCCGTTAGAGACTGTTAAAAATATGGCTAAAGAATCAATCGATAAGTTTAAGATCGATGGCTATTCAGGCTCATTTACAACTTTTGGCGAGCCATTCTTTGAACATGGATATGCTGTAAATCTTATAAATGATTTGTGGCCGGAAAGAAATGGAAGGTATAGAATCGATAAAACGATTATGCGGTCAGGTACAAATGGTTACCGTAGAATTGGTG
>JAHEYX010000390.1 GCA_023251415.1 Chitinophagales bacterium | reverse complement strand
CACACATAATGGAATTGGTTTACAAAATGTAAAACGTCGCTTAGCCTTGCTCTATCCTAAACGCCATCATTTGCAGCTAATGAAAGAAGGAAATTTGTATTTAGCTAAACTAACCTTACAGTTATATGAAAATTAATTGTGTAGTAATAGATGACGAACCTTTGGCTCGTAAAGGTTTAATCAACTTTATTAATGAAGTAAGTTTCTTATCGCTCAAAGCCGAGTTTGCCAATCCATTGGATGCGTTAAACTGTTTGAAAGAAGAACAAATTGATTTAATTTTTCTGGATATTCAAATGCCCAAAATGAATGGTATTGCTTTTTTAAAAACTTTACCGAACCCTCCTCTCACTATAATTACAACGGCTTTTCCAAATCATGCCATCGAAGGGTTTGAGTTGAATGTGATGGATTATTTAATTAAACCCATTCCGTTTGAACGATTTTTAAAAGCTGTAAATAAAGCAAAAGATTATTTTGAACTAAAAGCACAAGCAAAACAGCAAGTCGATTATTTCTTTATTAAATGTGAAAACCGTTTTGAAAAAATTCTTTACGATGATTTATTGTATGTAGAAGCTTTACAAAATTATGTGGTGTTGCATACGGTTCATAAACGCTTGGTGAGTTATTTAACTTTTAAAAGTGTAGAAGAATATTTGCCATCGAATCAATTTTTAAAAGTACAAAAGTCTTTTATTGTGGCTTTAGCAAAAATAGACAGCATTGAAGGCAATGAAATTAAAATAGGGCGTCAAGCCATTGCAATCAGCAGATCGAATAAAGATGAAATACTCAATAGCATTTTAAAAAACAAATTGCTGAAACGTTAAGCCCTTATTCAAAATCGTATACAGTCGTATCAACCGCATTGGCAATAAGTGTATGTTTAATTAGGGGTTCAGTTTCGGACCATTGTCCTCCGGCCAAACCACAACCTATGCGTGGTAAGTGTACTGTAGCCTGATGTGCTAAGGCAAAGGCGGTAACCCGTTCTAAACATTCTTTCACAAAAATATAGCGAATTGGCGGTGTGCCATCTGCATCGGGTTTGGTATTTACTTGTGCTATCATATTTGCCACCCAGGTCGTTTCATTCACTTTAACAAATTGCACCTTGCCCAATTCAAATTTTGATTCATCAGCATACTTGTCTCTGCTTTCGATACGTTGGTACTGTATAGCTGCAGTAATAACTTTACTTTGTTGCTTATACCACAAACGGTAGGCTTCTTCAGGTTGATTCCATTTGCGTGAAATAGCCAACACAAATCCTTTGCCCCATCCACCAACATCATTGCAGACATGTATGATAATGGCGGTATTGGAAGTTTGCGGATTCGTAGCATCTCCTTTAACATAGTGAATAGGCCTACGTTCAATTAATTTGCAGTTGCTAAGTAGAACATTGTAAGGCACCGAAAGCATATATCCGGCATAAGTAGGTTCATCGCGTTCTTCTTGATCAACAATAGTTTTTTCCAGGCCTTCGTAGTTCAATGGCTCACAATAGTATGCTGTATTAATTTGAGCCTTTGCATTGCGTACAATGAGCTGTTCCCCTTTCGGAATAGTACATGTACCGCCACCTGTATATGGTGCGAAATGCGACGTTACATAAGAAATTTCAATTGCTTGAACTGTTTCATACACTGCAGCATCCATTGGTATAACATTCCCCATAAGTCGTTGTAGTTGAAGTTTAAAATTCATTCCACAAAGTATTAAAAATTCTTTTGTAACTGTAGTTCATCTATTGCTTTCTGATTGCCATTAATTAAAAGATTAAATAGTTACGGAATTATATCATACACTGCATAAGGCGCGGGTGTTCCGTACAACTCCATATTCAATTTCGGGAAATACATACCCATGCCCCTGTTCGGAATCCAATTCGGATAGATTAAGGTGATTGCTTTGACATAATTTTTCTGTTCTGCTAATTTCGTTAGTTCATCATAATTTCCTCCGTGTAAGGAACGCATGCCTATAGTGTTCAAGCAACGCATGATTTCTACATGTTGATCATCGCGCAAAGAATCAAGTGTATAGTTTTGTAAGTTGCGGATACTGTTTATAACCAGCATATCAAAGTCGGCACGATTTATTTTTATCGATACATCGTTTACTTGCGGAAGTTTTTCTAGATAAAACGTATCTTTAAAAGAATAGGAGTTGCGAACGATGCGTATAGTCTTATAGCCCGGTTTAGCTAATCCTAAAATCAAATCCGGACAGCGGTACAAACCTCCGGAAATAGCTGTAAACACAAACGCGCCTTTTTCATTACTGTACACATGGTTTGAATTCACACTATCCAGGCTATTATAGTTGCCTATCTTAACAGCAGTTATTGGCGTTTTAGTTTGTTTGTCCAACACAACCCCTTCACAACGTTGCATACAATCGCAGGAGTATAAAACTAAAAGTGAGAAAGCTAGAAGTAAGGTGTTGGTTTTCATATTTTATGAAAATTATTTATGAAAATTTAAGCACTGTTAAGAAATTCCATTTTTAATTTGTTCTTGGTATAGTTCTATTTAATTCTAACTTGTAACTTACATTAGCAACAATAATCGCATTTATTAATAAGGTGCTTGCCAAAACAATTTCGCATTGTTGGTTTTATAGATTATCCATGTTGTAGATGACTTTTCGTCCTTTTGCTCCGACTTATCGGGTTTTTGCTGAAAATAATCAAGAGGCGCTAATTGAATATAACTGATTTCTTTTCCGTTTGCTCTTGTCTCCATATTATAGGCACTGTTAACCTGACATTCAAGCAGGTATAAATTTTTCGCCATATAGGTTAATAAGTAATAGTCCTTTGATTGCGCATTCTTATTGTTCCAATTCGCATCCGGATT
>JAHEYX010000389.1 GCA_023251415.1 Chitinophagales bacterium | reverse complement strand
AAATAGGCTTAGAGCTGTTGTTAATAAACGGATTGCTCACCTTTATTGGCTTATGGTTTATTTCTAAAAAGGCAACCACTGAAAAAGCATCGAATTAATTCCGTTCTATTTGGAGCAAGATAAATGAACAAGTAATAGCGTTTTTAACTCCCGTACACCTTTACGATATACATCAATAACAAAATAGAATAAACCAAGGTTGCCCCTACTATTCCTTGCATTTGATGATCTAAGCGCTGCCGTTTGGCAACTAAAAAGGGCAAGATATTGCAGAAAATAGCTAAGATGTAAATAAACTTCTTCGAAAATAAGCCCCCATAAAACATAATGGTATGTGTGCGAGCATATTCGTTCAGTTCATAAAAAAACACATACCCAATAAGCGGCACTATTGCTGCAAATAGAAACCCGAACCAAGCTTTATCCGTTTTTAAAAATTCCATACCTGTTATTGAATTGAAGTCAAAAATACGGATTTAAGTTTCAACTTGTTTCAATTCGGTGCTTTCTTTAAGCTTACCTACAGACATGGCGCTCGAGTAAACACCAACTATCGCAGCTAGACAACAAAAAAAATGCGGTTACTCCAATTCTTTTTGCTTTTTTTGTAGTGCATTGAAAAGGTGTTCCGCTATGTTACAGAAACTGACTATACAAAACTATGCTATCATTGAAGAATTGGCTCTTCAATTTCAACCGCAACTAACCACAGTAACCGGTGAAACAGGTGCCGGTAAATCAATCCTATTGGGTGCTTTGGGATTAATATTAGGCGATCGTGCCGAAATTAATGTGCTGTACGACAAAGAAAAAAAATGCGTGGTTGAAGGTACTTTCGCCATTGCCGAATTAGAACTGCAGGAATTCTTTAAAGCCAACGATCTGGATTACGATGCCATTTGCCATATCCGCCGCGAAATTTCTGTTGCCGGCAAATCACGTGCTTTTATTAATGATACCCCTGTTAACCTGAATACCCTGCGTGCTTTGACCGAGCAATTAGTCGATTTGCACCGTCAACACCAAACCCTTGAACTAAATGCCAATGCCCTTCCTTTATTATTAGTGGATGCACTGGCCGATAACAATTTGCTTTTAAAAACTTATGCATCACAATGGCAACAGTATAAAAAAGTGCAACACCAATTGCAGCAATTGCAACAAGCACAAGAATTAGCCATTCGCGAAAAAGACTTTATCACGTTTCAATTGAATGAACTGGATAAATTGCAATTAAAAGCCGGCGAACAATTAAGTTTAGAAGAAGAAGCTGCGGTACTTGCACACGCCGAAACCATAAAAAAGAATTTACAAACGGCATTGCAAGCCTTACAAGAAGCCGAGTGGAGTGCCCTACAACAAGTAAAACAAGCGGTTCATGCGTTAAATACTATTAAGCCATTCAATAAAAAAATTGAAGAACTGTACGAACGTTTACATTCTGCTTTGGTAGAAATTGAAGACATCAGCGCTGAAGTAGAAAACACCGATAATAAAACGGTAATGGATGAAGAACGCATGCAATTGGTAAACGAACGTTTAGATCAATTGTACCGCATTCAAAAAAAACACGGCTTAAACGACATCGAAAGTTTATTGCAATTGCAAGAAGAATGGAGTGCTAAATTGAATTTACTATCAACTGCCGATGAGCAATTAGCTGCCTTGCAAATTGAAGTGTTGGCAGCCGAACAAGTGCTAGAAAAACAAGCGGCCGTATTATCAGCTAATCGTAAAGCTTGCATAGCACCGTTTGAAAGCAAAGTGAATGCTTTGTTAGCACAGGTTGGAATGCCGCATGCACAATTAAAAATAGCAATAACAGGCAGCAAGCAATTGCATGAAAAAGGAAAAGATGAATTGCAGTTTTTATTTGCCGCTAATAAAGGAACCGAATTTCAAGACGTTGGAAAAGTAGCTTCAGGCGGTGAATTGAGTCGTTTGATGTTGTGTTTGAAAACTATTGTTGCCAATAAAGCACAATTACCAACTTTAATATTTGATGAAATAGATACAGGTATTAGTGGCGAAGTAGCACGTAAAGTAGGTGCTTTGTTGCAAGAGTTAGCACACAATCACCAAATCATTTGCATTACGCATTTACCACAAATTGCAGCACGCGGACAAGCACATTACCGCGTTTATAAACAAACTGATGCACATCGTACTACCACACATGTTGCGCCATTGCAAACCAACGAGCGCATTCAAGAATTAGCGAAGATGCTCAGCGGCGACCCTCCGGGCAGCGCAGCCCTCGCCAATGCCAAAGAATTACTGGAAACAGTTTAGTTGTACATCCTTTAAGTTATAATATTTAGCAGACTTTGTCCGCCGCTTGTATTTTGGCGGGGAGGAGCTTTCTCTGAACATGCACAACCATTAACTATCACAACACACAGCTTTGAGTTGCTATAATAGATGCCACAAAAAAAAGGGATAAGTATCGCTACTCATCCCTTTATTTCTTTCATTAGTCGAATCCTCAATTACGCATCAACCATTTTCTTTGCTGAACGTTTACGGTCTTCTTCATTCAACAACAATTTACGCATACGAATGCTTTTCGGTGTTACTTCTATCGCTTCATCCACATCAACATACTCCATACATTCTTCTAAACTAAACAAACGTTTAGGAGTAATTTTGGTTGTACCATCCGTTCCACTTGCACGCATGTTGGTTAATTTTTTACCGACTATCGGGTTAATTACCAAGTCGGTCGGACGAATATGTTCGCCAATAACCATTCCTTCATAAATCGCTTCACCCGGATCAACAAAGAATGATCCACGATCCTGCAATTTATCAATTGAATAAGCTGTTGTTTCTCCGCTTTCTTTCGCTAATAATACACCGTTAATACG
>JAHEYX010000065.1 GCA_023251415.1 Chitinophagales bacterium | reverse complement strand
ATCCTGTGTTTTATTCAAGGCTTTGGCCAGTTGTGCTATACACCAATCATCATAAGCAAATTCAAGTGTGCTTGATACACTTTCATTGTGGTCCTCACTGCTAACATAGCCTTTTGCTTTATAAGCTTGTAACCCACGCTCCTCTTCCATTGCACTGTGCTTCATAGCTTCTAAAGCTAAATTGGCATCAAAGCCGCGAATGCCTTTATTGTATGCATCCCATATAACACTAACGCTGTGATAGCCTATCATACAATCGGTTTCATTACTACTCAGTTCCCACACCGGCAAACGACCGCCTTCTTGGTATTGACGTAAAAATGTATTGATAAAATCATTGGTGCGTTTGGTGTCAATGAGCGTTAATAAAGGATGTAAAGCGCGATAGGTGTCCCACAAACTAAACACAGTATAATAATCAAACTTGCCGGCTGTGCTATGAATTTTGTTATCACGACCACGATACCGGTTATCGAAATCGCTGTAGAGCGAAGGATGAATCATGCAGTGGTATAAGGCTGTATAAAATACTGTTGTATTAGTTGGTTTTTCAGTGCTCACTTCAATTTTTGCCAATTCCTTGTTCCAAGCAGCTTTTGCAGAAGTACGCACTGCATCAAAATCCCAGCCCGGCAATTCATTGATACGATTGTTCAACGCTCCGGCTTCATCCACTCCCGAAATGCCTGTTTTGATAAGTACTTGTGTGCCTGCTTTAACAGTATAAAACAAACAAAGCTTCTCGTCGCCATTCGTTCCTTTGAATGGCAGTATATATTCCGGTTCAACATTTAATTCAAAATCATAAAACAACACTTGGTTGGTTGCCCAAGCTTTACTGCGGCGAATACCGGAAAAATGAGTGGTACTTTGTTGGTGAATACTGCCTTCCAACAATTCATCGCGATGTTTTAGGTTTAAGATGATACAAGCTTTACCTTCCTTAGTAAAGGTATACCGTTGCAATCCAACACGTGGAGTTGTGGTTAATTCAACTTTTACACTATTGTTCAACAAAACTTGATAATAACCGGCTGATGCAGTTTCATTGGCATGGGTATAGCCTATTCGGGCTATGCTTTTTTGGTCGACATTTAATTTACCGGTGCTGAATAAAGGTAAGAATGCAATGTCGCCATAATCACTGCAACCTGTTCCGCTTAAATGGGTATGACTGAAACCATAAATCAAACTATCACTGTAATGATATCCGCTGCAACCGTCCCAACTTCCGTCTATACGGGTATCCGGACTTAGCTGTACCATCCCAAAAGGCGTGGTGGCTCCCGGAAAGGTATGACCGTGGCCCCCTGTACCCACAAACGGATTAACATAAGCAGCATAATCGGTTCCTTGAGAAAACGCACTAAGGCTTATACTGATTCCAATTAATAAACTGTAAATTTTACGCATAGTTGTAATGAATAGTGTTTTTGCGAAGATGAGGTAAATTTATTTTGTAGCCGCTACTGAAATTTGGTGAGGGATGACAGCAGCTTTATGTAGGACGAAGTTCTTGTTGCAATAATTCAAAAAACGGCTTTTTCGTTAAGCGTGATTGCAGCCACAACACATAGGAAACGGCTTCATTGGAGCCCGGTTCAATGTTTTTGTACAATTGTATAAAATCTTGAATTGCGGTTTGAACTGCTTTTTGTTGCCGCCAATCTTGGTATTTATTCATTTTACCGATTAATTGTAAAAAGCCCTTCTCCTTCTCAAATTGCGGTAGCATCAATGATTTAGCAAATTCTCGTTTAACTTCTTTCAATTTATAATCAATATAATTAAACTCTTCTGCTTCGCTTTGCAAAATTAAATCCAGTAAGTGTAAAGAAATTTTCCAATCACTGGCCAATTGCGCATAGATGGTTTTACTGAATAATGGGGTCAATTCTTTGCTGGCTAAGTTCAATTGACCGGTATAATAATACAGCGACGACAGGTTAAATGTAATATTCAAATGATAATGCGTTAGCTCTTTATACACCGCTTCTTTTTTGAATGCATTTAATAAACTGATGGCTTCATTTAATTTTCCTTCACTGATGTAATACAGCATACGGCTTTGTACATAAGCCCATACGTATCGATTATAGTAATCCTTTCCATGTTCATTCAGTTCTTTTTCGAGTTGATTGATGTAAGGTAAGCGTTGGTGTATATGTTTGTTTTTATACGAAGCATTAATAATCCATATTAACAATACAATCTTTTCATTGGTGTTTGATTTGTTGAAGAACTTCTCATCATTAAACGTTTGCCACGAATCAATTAAATAATTTTCTAAACTGAGAAAGTCTTTTTTCTGCAACAATCCGTTTCGAACACATTCGTGAATTTGAAGTTGCAAACCCGGCAGTTTATATACGGCTTGTTGTGCATTGAGCTTTTTTAATAAGCGTTGAATGACTTGTTGAACTTGCTTATCTTTTCCCGAAAAGTTGGTTTGTTTAAGTTGATAATTTAAAGAAGCGAGGAGGGTATTACTTTGTTGGATGAGCTGATACTTCTTCAAGTTTTCGGCTTGTTTGAGTATGAATGGCTCGGGGTCAAGTTCGTTGTAACGTTTACAGATTGTCAGAATTTCATCATATATGGTATTCAACAAATCAAAGTAGTCGTATTTCAACGCTTGTTTTTCTGCTGCTATTAAATAATTAACCGCCTGTAAATACTGGGTTTTAAACGTAAAGATTTTCGCTAATTTGATTTGGTTAATCACTTTAATCTTTTCATCGATGTCATAGTGATGCATCAATAAACTACGCTCCACATCATCTACCAATCTGTTTTTTAAACGGTAATACGCATTGTAATTGGCAGTGCCAAAGAGTTTAACCACTAAGGCATCATCTTTTTCTTCATAGGTTCCGCTTCGTATGAAATCAAATAATTGTAAAATTTTACGGTCACTTTTTTCGAAATTCAATCGCTCTGTAAATAACTTGTATGTACGCGCCTCTTCCTTGCTTAAGGGCAGAATGATGTCCGACAAATGATTCATTTTTGTAAAGTTGAACTTGTAAGAAAAAATAAAATTACACTTTTTTATTTAGTGGTATTAATTAATTTTGAGTTATTAAATCCTGCGACTATGAAAAAATTATTGGTATTGCTGTTTTGCTTCGTCCTTAACGGAGCGATTAGCACTAAAGTTTCGGCTCAAATACATCCCGATTTGGTGATTGGTGCTGTTACATTTCCACAAGCCGATAGCCTTGGAAATACGGCTAACCTTAGCTTTGGTTTGATGAATATCGGAACTGATTCGTTTACCTATGCCGATCATAAGTTTACGTTTTACTTATTCGAAGATTCGTTCACGAATGCTGTTCCGGGTTTTGCTTTGGTGCCAACTCTAATTTTGCCGTTTAGCAATGGAACTTCGGGGCACATGAATGCCGGCGACAGTTTAAGTTTTACAATCCCTATAACCTTAAACAACCCGCCGTTTAAAGCCGCCGGTAATAATGAAATAGTAATTTGGCCCAAAACAGCTCCGGGTGAGCAAGACAGCTTAAACAATTTCTATAAGATAACCTTCTTTTTATATGATATTGCAGCCTATATTCCGAATACCCCGGATGTCGCAAAAGCATTTCATATTTATCCGTCACCTGCCACGAGTGATGCCAGCATTTATATGAACAGTGCCCTATTGAAAAACACCGCGCAATTGCGTATTGTCAATGCTCTTGGGCAAACCGTTTATACCGAAACCCTACAACCCAACGTTTCCAATTTAGCTCGTAACGCCGCCGATTTGCATTTACAAGCCGGTGGAGTTTATATGATCTATTTGCAATGTGGTCGTGAGTTTATGGTTCAACGCCTTGTTATCAGCAAATAACCAAGATACCTTTTATATAAAAATAGCCGAAAGCATGGGAAATAGCAGTATTTCCCTACTTTTGCGCTGATGAATTTTAATTGGCCGGATACCCTGAATTTGTTTGCTAAACTAACGCCACGCCGCGTTTGGAACGGTACCAAAGTGTTGAGCAGTTTTTACCTTACCCGCCTGTTCAACAAACCCATTCAATGGGGACTCCCTTTAAGTATTTCATTTGAGCCTACTACCAGTTGTAACCTTCGTTGTCCCGAGTGCCCTAGTGGTTTGCGTGCGTTTACACGACCAACCGGAATGCTTCAAAACAACTTTTTCAAGCAAACCATCGATGAGTTAGCTCCTGATTTATTGTATTTGATATTTTATTTCCAAGGCGAGCCGTATTTGAATCCCGATTTTTTAGAGATGGTGAAATATGCCGCTTCGAAAAAAATATATACCGCCACTTCTACCAACGCCCATTATTTAAACGATGAAAACGCTAAAAGAACCATCGAAAGCGGACTTGATCGTTTAATTATTTCAATCGACGGAACAACACAAGACGTGTATGAACAATACCGTATAGGAGGTAAATTGGAAAAAGTATTGGAAGGGGCACGCAATGTGGTGAAATGGAAGAAAGAATTAAAAAGCCAAACGCCGTTTATCTTCTTTCAATTTTTGGTGGTTAAACCAAATGAACATCAAATTGAAGACGTAAAGCGTTTAGCAAAAGAAATTGGTGTAGACGAAGTGCGGTTTAAAACGGCACAGATTTATGATTATGAAAATGGCAATCCGCTAATCCCAACTATTGATAAATATTCGCGTTATACCCCACAAGCGGATGGAACCTATACCATCAAAAACAAACTCGCTAATCATTGCTGGAAGTTATGGCACGCTTGTGTTATAACTTGGGACGGTTTAGTGGTGCCTTGTTGTTTCGATAAAGACGCGACACATCGTTTGGGCGATTTAAAAGGGCAGTCGTTTAAAACGATTTGGAACAGTGAAGCTTATGTCGAGTTTAGAAAAGCCATAACACGCTCTCGCAAAGAAATTGACATATGCGCCAATTGCAGCGAAGGCACTAAAGTTTGGGAAGAATAGTTGAACGAAATCGTATTACCTTAAAGCTTCACGATACCTGCTGTAAGTGGCGAAAGCGGAAAGTTGTGCTACTTTCCAACCGTAATACCCATCTAATAAACCGGTTTTAAAAAAATACATTTTAATAAAGGTAAGCGGGGGTGAAAACAGTAGCTTAAAAAACAGCGTTCCTTTTGATTTGTGCTTTACCTTTTGGGCTTCTAATTTTGAATAATGTGCAATCTTCTTTCGATGTGCTGCAATACTATCAAAGGAGTAATGCAATAAATCGCCTGACAGGTGTGTGATTTTTAAGGACGCCTCATAACTAACGTGTTCATGAACAACTAAGTCTTTCCAATGAACTTCATGGCGGTTAAACAAACGTACTTTAACATCCGGATACCAACCTCCGTGTTTAATCCACTTTCCACAGTAATTGGTTAAACGGTTAAATTGATAGGCTCCGCTTAAGCCTTGTGCTTTTACTTTTTTAATAGCCGCTTGTAAGGTTTCGTCTAAAGCTTCATCAGCATCAATAGACAAGATATAATCGTGTTGCGCCAAGGTATGACCGTAGTTTTTGGTTTTAGCATAGCCTTGCCAATTGCTTTGTACAAACCGAACCCCGTTGGCTTCACATATGGCTTTTGTTTGATCGGTACTAAAGGAGTCTACCACAATGATTTCATCGGCAACGCTTTTCAAACTTTGCACACAGCGAAGAATGTTTTTTTCTTCGTTTAGCGTAATTATTACTGCACTGATTGATGTCATAAAGCGGTTTCCGGTTTCATTTGCTGGTAGAATAAGAGCGGAAAGAAAACAAAGATGGCTGTTCCGATTTGAATTTCAAGCACCGGTTCGGTAAATAATGAACTTATTGTTACAACTAATACCGCTACATATAACCAATTGCGACGCAGGCGATAACTAAAAAGCAAGTAGCCAACAACCACAAGCAATGCTAATGGTCCTGCAATTCCACAAGCCAACCACATGTATAAAAACTCATTATGCGGCACCATCCGATGCTCGGGGCTTATTTCCGGATAATGAACGGCATAATAGGCTTTCATATCGGTTTCTAAATCACCTGCACCAACCCCCAACCAAGGGTGTTCGACAATCAACTCTTTAGCTATTTTCATACTCAACAATCGTCCGCCATCACTTTTACCATTGACATTTGCGCCAGTAAAAAAGCTGTACCAATCGTATTCCATATACTTTATTTTAGTGCGCAAACTCGGCACATAGGTAAAGCAAGTCCAGCCAATAACCAGCATTGCGCTTAATAACAATATGCTCCATTTCCACTTTTTTTGCTGAATACCAATCGCTAAAACAGTATACAACAATATTAAATACAAAGCTAAAAGGCCACTGCGTACGGCTAGCAGGTGAATAAAGGCAAACAAATACACACCGCCGGCCACGTATAACCATGCCCATAGTGATTGGTTTTCTTTAAAGTAAACAAATGCGCAGTAGGCACATGTTGCAATTGCAATAACAATCAGTAAGCTAAAACGAATATGATCAACCGGTGTAGGCATTACTTGACCATAAATATAATTAGTGGTAATGGTTTCATAATGCAAGGCATAATTGAGTAGCGCATAACTACAAGCACCAATCAGTAAAAGCACATAGGCCAGGAGTAATTGCATAAAGGCCTTTCGTTGAAGGGGAGCTCCGGCAGCAAAGGCCAAGGGCAGAAACAAGAATGGCGCTTTTTTTTGCATTACTACTATCCATGTTGCTTTATCTCCGGAATAAATGCCTGAAACTAAATAAACAACTACCAATAAAGCCCATACGATTAAATAAGGGGTGCTTATCCATTTTTTTATGGTAAGCTTCACATCGGGGTGCAGTACTGCTGTTAAGGTAAGGGCTATCATCCCCACACTGAGTAGAAATCTGGAAAACACTAAACTGACCAGTATCAATAGACAAGCCCACCAACGTATGTTAGGATAAAAGTGCAGTAGACGTTTGAAAGCGGACATTATTGTTATTTTAGCGCTGTAAAAATAAAAGCGCATTTCACATTCGGTTAAAATAAACGACAATCCTTTATAAAAATTTTGGATCCGATACTTCTACAATATAAAAAACTAGCCCGCAGCATATCATTGGTAGAAAATGAAACGCCCGGTTTTGAGTTGATTTTAGAGCAGCTTCCAACTACCAAATGCCCTGTTATAGGTATTACCGGAGCACCCGGAGCCGGCAAAAGTTCTTTGGTTAATTCGTTGATTCACACGCTGCTTCAGCAACAAAAAAAAATCGGTATCATTGCCGTAGACCCAACATCGCCTTTTAATTACGGTTCCTTATTAGGCGATCGTTTGCGCATGAGTGATCATTTCACCAATAACCAGGTCTATATCCGTTCAGTAGCAACCCGTGGCTCGTTAGGCGGTTTATGTGAGAAAATAGTCGAAATAAGTGACGTAATGCGCAGTAGCGACTTTGATTATATTGTAGTAGAAACCGTTGGTGTTGGCCAAAGTGAAGTAGAAATAGCCGGATTGGCCGATGTAACCATAGTAGTTTTAACTCCGGATGCCGGCGATGAAATACAAAATATGAAATCGGGTATCATGGAAATTGCAAATATATTGGTGGTTAACAAAGCCGATAAGCCGAGTGCCGAAGCGTATGTTAAAAACCTCGAACGTATTATTCATGAAAAAGATGCGCCGGGTTGGCAAGTGCCCGTAGTTAAAACCATTGCCATCGAAAATAAAGGTGCTGCGGAATTGGTAACACAAATTAATTTGTTTTTACACGAGGCTTATGCAAAAGACAAACAGCTGCAGTTGTTGCAAGAAAAAGCATGGCGTTTAATACAGCGGCATCGCATGAAATCAACCGATCGCAAGGCTTTAAACGAGCATTTAAAAACCGCCGCTACACAACCTCACTTTAATTTATACACATTTATAAAACCCTATATTTAATTATGGCTATAGATCCAAAGGATTTGCCCGTTCACAAACAATGCTTCCCGTATGAAATGCAATTGGAAGCCGGAAAAATTTACTCCTGGTGTACTTGCGGTTTAAGCGAAAAAGACCCTTTATGCGATAGTGCACATAAGTTGGTGGAAGGCGTACCCATGCGTTCACATAAATTTGAAGTAGCAGAGGTCGGTACGTATTGGCTTTGCGGATGCAAGCATACGAAAACACCTCCATTTTGCGATGGCACACATCATGAGCTTGCCAAAGCCGAAAAAGCATAAGCCGTAAATTTGGTATTTGCCTGATTTTTAATGAAAATGCATCGTTTTAGTAAAAAAACGAGGGCTTTTGGGCTATTTTTCGCAAATTTCCAATTACAATTATTATCATTACATTTGCGCCTCTATAAAAAAACATTACTAATTCATCATGGCTACAACAGCAGACATTAAAAAAGGATTGTGCATCAAATTCAAAGAAGATCTTTGGACTATTATCGATTTTCAACATCATAAACCGGGTAAAGGTGGCGCTTTCATGCGTACACGTTTAAAAAGCGTAACCAGTGGTAAAACATTGGACCATACCTTCAGCAGTGGTGAATCTATCGACATTCAACAAATCAGCCGTCGTAAGTTTCAATTTACTTATAAAGACGAAACCGGCTTCAACTTCATGGATCAAGAAACATTTGATCAAATTACTTTACAAGAAGATGAAATTGAGGGTTGGCAGTATTTGAAAGAAGGACAAGAAGTGGAAGTTTGTATCCACGATGACACCGATAAATATTTGTTTGCCGAATTACCTCCGTTCGTTAATTTGATGATTACCTATACCGAACCGGGATTGCGTGGCGATACTGCCACCAATACTTTAAAAGCGGCTACTTTAGAAACCGGCGCAACAATTCATATTCCGTTATTTGTTGAAAATGACACCTTGATTAAAGTAGATACCCGTAACGGTTCGTATGTAGAACGTGTAAAGTCCTAATCGGAACGAGCAAAATTTGACTAAAATATTTCCTTCGCAGATATAAAATGGTATTTTTATCTTCGAAACATTTCTTAATAAAGCTTACTAAAAACCAATAACATGGAAATAAAAGAAATTCAAGAACTGGTAAAGATGTTTGACAAGAGTAATCTTGGTGAATTATCTATTGAACAAAAGGATTTTAAAATTACTTTCAAAACCAAAACGAAGGAAGTAGTTAGCGTAATGGCTGCTGCTCCGGCTCCGGTTCAAATCGCTGCTCCGGCTCCTGCCGCTGCACCTGTTGCTGCTGCCCCTGCCGCTGTTCCGGCTCCGGCCGCCGCTACCGGCATCACTATTAAGTCACCAATGATTGGTACCTTCTACCGCAGTGGAGGTCCGGATAAACCACCGTTTGTTAAACCGGGTGATAAAGTGAAAAAAGGACAAGTATTGTGCATCATCGAAGCCATGAAATTGTTCAATGAAATTGAAAGTGAAGTTGATGGTACTATCGTGAAAGTATTGGTTGACGATGCTTCTCCGGTTGAATACGATCAACCTTTATTTATTGTGGAGTAATTTATTTCATTAATCTATTTTAAAACCACCCTGAAAGCTGCATTTAACAGGCTGTAGGCTATGTTTTAAAATCGCTAAATTGAACTCATGTTTAAAAAAATATTAATTGCCAATCGCGGAGAAATTGCATTACGTATTATTCGTACCTGCAAAGAAATGGGCATCAAAACCGTTGCTGTTTATTCTACTGCCGATAAAGAAAGTTTACATGTGCGCTTTGCCGATGAAGCCGTTTGTATAGGTAAACCGGCCGGTAAAGATTCCTACCTTAATATTCCAAACATTATGGCAGCGGCTGAAATTACCAATGCCGATGCTATCCACCCGGGTTACGGATTTTTAGCTGAAAATGCCAAGTTTTCTGAAATCTGTCAACAATATAAAATTAAGTTTATCGGACCAACGCCGGATATGATTCGTCGTATGGGTGATAAAATTACTGCCAAAGAAACCATGATTAAAGCCGGTGTGCCTTGTATTCCGGGCAGTGGCGGCTTGGTTGAAAGTGTGGAAGACGGCATTAAACAATGCAAAGAAGTTGGTTATCCGGTAATTATTAAAGCTACTGCAGGTGGTGGTGGAAAAGGAATGCGTATTGTATGGGAAGAAAGCGAATTTGAAAAAGCCATGACTACTGCACAAACCGAAGCAGGTGCTGCTTTTGGTAATGCAGGGGTATATATTGAAAAATACATTGAAGAACCACGTCACATCGAAATTCAAGTGGCCGGTGATCAATACGGTAAAGTTTGTCACTTAAGTGAACGTGATTGCTCCATTCAACGTCGTCATCAAAAGTTAGTAGAGGAAAGTCCTTCTCCGTTTATGGATGATGATTTGCGTAAACGCATGGGCGAAGCTGCTTGTAAAGCGGCCGGCGCCATAAATTATGAAAGCGTTGGTACTATTGAGTTCTTGGTTGATAAACACAAGAATTTCTACTTCATGGAAATGAATACCCGTATTCAAGTAGAACATGGGGTTACAGAAGAAGTTATTAATTACGACTTGATTAAAGAACAAATTAAAATTGCCGCCGGCATTCCAATCAGCGGTGATAATTATACCCCTCAAATGCACGCGATTGAATGTCGTATCAATGCAGAAGATGTGTATAACGACTTCCGTCCTTGTCCGGGCAAAATTACTGTATTGCATACTCCTGGCGGACATGGTGTGCGTATCGATTCGCATATTTATGCAGGATACACCATTCCTCCTTATTATGATTCAATGATTGCAAAAATTATAACTATCGCTCAAACCCGCGAAGAAGCCATTAATACTATGGAAAGAGCTTTGAGTGAATTTGTAATTGAAGGAGTAAAAACAACTATTCCATTCCATCAGCAATTGATGAAAAACGAAGATTTCCGTAAAGGTAATTTCACTACCAAATTCATGGAAAGCTTTGTTTTAGATAAGCCATAACTTTTGTTTTGAAAGGGTACTTAACGTGCCCTTTCAAATTCCTTTTTTTATTTTCTTTTTTAATCATATAGTCTTAATCAATTTAAGGATAAGTCGACTAATGCCGATTACCAAGGTATTGTATGGTGATTCGTTACCAATAAAGCAAGTATTCGAAGAAGAAATTTAAGCGAGATAACAATAACATAATTCTACCAATTCTGATCCGAACGACAATTTTACTTTCCGGATTTGCTTGCGCCTTACTCCCGGTTTTAGTAAATGATATTGAGGTATTAGGCTGATGGTATATCCGGTTCGGCAATTTGAATTCGAAGCTCAAAAGTTTTGACACATGAACATCAATTGACATATTCGAGGCAAAGATGATTTGACCAAT
>JAHEYX010000388.1 GCA_023251415.1 Chitinophagales bacterium | reverse complement strand
AGCTCAGGTACTGAATGCAATGAATGAAAATAAAGGAGCCGATATTATTGGATTAGCAGAAATTGAGAACAAAGGGGTTTTAGAAGCATTTGTGAACGCACCGGCTATGAAGGCAGCCAATTACAAGATTGCCCATCATGATTCGCCTGATTTACGTGGTATCGATGTTGCACTTTTGTACAAAGAGAACGCCTTTCATTTCAAAGCACAAAAGGCTTATCCAATACATTTCCCAAATGATAGCCTAACCAAAACGCGTGATATTTTAGTGGTAAACGGAACGCTAGCCGATGGAACCAATACTTTTATTATCATCAATCATTTCCCTTCCAGACGAGGTGGAACCGAAGTCAGTGAACCCAAACGTATTTTTGTAGCCGAGCGTTTACGCAATATTTGTGATTCGTTGAGTACTGTTGATCCTTCGGTGCATTTGATCGTAATGGGTGATTTTAATGACGAGCCAACCGATAAGAGTTTAAACATCATTACTGCAGCTAAAAGTGCAAGTCATCCTGCCAGTTTAGTAAATTTATTTCTACCCTTAAAGCTAGCCCAACAAGGAACCATCTATTTTAAAGGTGAATGGAGTTTGTTTGATCAAATTATTGTTTCTGAAAATTTTACTACCGGTACTAGAGGTTTACACGTTACTAAAGAGGCAGCCACTATTTTTAAACCTGAATTTGTTTTAGAACAAGAAGGTAAATTTAAAGGGGCACCCTTTCGCACTTATGTTGGTCCTAAATATATGGGAGGCTATAGTGATCACATGTCGGTTTATATCGTTATGACGAAGTAAGTATGTCAAAAACCATAGTTATCACAGGGGCAACGGATGGATTAGGATTAGGGGCGGCTCGATATTTCATTCAACAAGGACATACTTTACTGCTTGTTGGAAGAAATGAAGCAAAACTTGATACTGTCAAATCTGCTTTCAGTGCAGCTCAACAAGCGCATATCTATTGCTATTGTGCCGATTTAAGTAGTGTTAAGCAAACACGTGAATTGGGTTTACAGTTGCTAAGCCTGCACCCCACTATCGATGTACTCATCAATAATGCAGGTGGTGTTTTTTCTTCTTTCAAACTAACGGAGGAAAGATTGGAGCGTACCATAGCCCTTAATCATTTTTCTTATGTTGTTTTAACCAGTGTGCTATTACCAGCACTTAAGGCTTCAAAAGCTGCGCGCATTATTAATGTGAGCAGCAATTCACATTATTCGGGAAAAATTAATCTTGCTAGTTTTACACAAAATAAAGGGTATAATTTGTTAAAAGCCTATGAACAATCTAAATTGGCGAATATGCTCTATACGTATGCGCTTGCGGCCCGTTTGAAAGCCGATGGCATAACGGTGAATGCGCTTAGTCCAAAACGTGTGGCTACTGCTGCAGGAAAAAAAGGGACTGCCTGGTGGACGAAATTAATTTGGCAATTATTAGTACTGTATAAATCCGTTCCTCTAGAAGAGGCTGTTGCTACGTATGCTTATTTGGCCGAGTCGGATGAAGTTGCAACTACCTCCGGAGCATATTTTGAGTCGTGTAAACCTAAAATTCCTTCCCGATTGGCCACCGACCATGTTTTAGCTCAGCAGCTATGGGACTACACAGAACAGATGCTTGATGCCCTGGTATAAGTAAATTGAAAGTGGGCAGTGGCATGCAACCTTTACTAAGTTATTTACGACTATTAAGTTATACCTAAACTAAAACCACAACTTATGAAAAAAGCTACTTTCCTTTTTTGTCTTTTTTGTAGTTTTTCAATACCAATGATGGCGCAAAATGCAGCTTCAACAACTGCAACAGCCCATATTGCCGTTAATAATGTTGATGCCTTGATTACAAATGGTGGCGACATGTGGTGGGATCGCGGGTTAGGAAATGCCGCTTATAAAGTCCCTAAAACGGGTAATGCAAGTTCAAACTTTGCCGGAGCAATATGGTTAGGCGGCTTAGATAATGCGAATAATTTACACCTGGCAGCACAAACCTTTCGACAAAACGGCAATGATTTTTTTGCCGGTCCCTTAGATAATACAGGTCAAATAACAACAGCATTGAGTCACGATTATGATAAAATTTGGAGGGTTTCCACCGCTGATATCCAAACCCATATTGCCAATGCAAGTCATTCCTTAAGTAATACTCCAACTTCTATTTTGGAGTGGCCGGCTAAAGGAAATACCACCGCAAAAGGAAATAGTAATGTCAGTTTAACGATAAATGAGCCATTAGCGCCTTTTATGGATGTGGATGGCGATGGGAATTATAATGCGTTAAACGGCGACTATCCGTTAATTTGTGGCGACGAGGCCTTATGGTTTGTGATGAATGATGCCGGAAATGTTCATACCGAAACTCATGCAGCAGCTTTGGGTATGCAGGTGCAAGTGATGGTGTTTGCCTACAATGGCAATGGCTATGAAAATAACACTACTTATTACACCTATAAGCTTATTAATAAAAGTTCGAATACGTACCATAATTTTTACATTAGTTTATGGCAAGATCCCGATTTAGGTTGCTCGGCAGACGATTATTTGGGTTGCGATAGTACCCGCAATATGATGTTGGCTTATAATGCCGATGCCAATGATGATGGCTGTTCCAATGCCTATTCGACCACTATTCCTATGCAACTAACTGCCATGATTAATCCGCCAAGAAACGGAGCCGGTTTGCCTGTTAACATGTCATCGTTCATTTATTATTACAACACAACACCTTCTGCTCAAGCGGATCCGTTAAATGCGAAACAGTACTATCAATATATGCGTGGTTTTTTTAGAGACAGTACCCACTTGACTTTTGGTGGTAACGGACATGGAGGTTCCACTTTAAGCAACTTTGCTTATTCGG
>JAHEYX010000387.1:1978-2874 GCA_023251415.1 Chitinophagales bacterium | reverse complement strand
GGTGCGAGGTTTACAAATGGTTATTTTATTTGTAAAGCAAATTATGATTTTGATGAAACTATCTGTTTTAATTTAATTGATAATCCTCAACATTTCCAATTATTTAATAAAACAAAAAAAATAATGCTCGAAAAGGGCTTATATGTGCCTAATCAAACTACCGTAGCACGAATAATAGAACACATTAAAAATACTATAAAAGTGTTTAAGTATGAAGCAATTAGGGCGTATGGTATAAACAGTAAATCATGTAATTCACCTTATAGTAACAGAACAATTTTTGACAAAAAACATAATACAAAGTATTTAGATTCACTGCCTGCCATTCAAATTTGCTTTTATTCTAAATCAAGTTTAAATCTTCGTGATTATACACTAATTTATCCACCAGAATACACTGACGATTATCTAGTTTAAAGTATATCTAGAAAGTAGGAACAAATATTAGTAACCCACTAACACAGACACGAAATGACAACGAACAAACACGACAGAAAAGACGGGCGAAGTACTAAAATCACCTACAAGAAATTGGCGGTTAAGAGGTTAAATGAAGCTTTGTGCTTCGTATCAAGTCATTGCTGGCAGACAGTTTTCTTCTCCGAAATCGCCAACTTCTCATAGCCACAAATTGGTAGAAGCTACAACTTACTCATAATTGTATTTAACAATTGATTTCTGACTGCCAACTATAATGGCAACACCTTTCATAAAATCAACGATTTCGTATAAGTTCTGATTAGTGGGAAGTTTAAGCGTTTGCCAGTTTTGTCCTTCATTTTTTACAAAGACTTGTCCTTTACAACCTGCTCCTACCAGGCTTTTACCAATAGATTTCACACACCATATTAATCCGCTGTTAGGGAAAAGAAACTCTGCCCCTTTTATTAATTGGA
>JAHEYX010000387.1:0-1968 GCA_023251415.1 Chitinophagales bacterium | reverse complement strand
ACTGTTGTTCCCCTCCACTCATCATAATTGATGCCCCATTAAAACTGTTCATTTCATGATACAAGCCACTGTTTTTGAATAAGGTTTTCGATTTAAAGGTTTTGTCGAAGCTGCGAATTTTGGAAGAATTGAAAACCGAGTAGCTTAAAGCGTTTAATTCGTCGCTCCCCGATTGGATTAATAAATCCCAAACCATTTCGAAGGAATTGTGATAAACTTGTTTCCACGTTTTGCCACTATCGGTACTTTCTAAAATAAAGCCATTCGGAATAGCGCGTTTACCATAAGCAATTTCGGATTTGCCCCCGCAGATATACGCCACAGAATCATTTAAAACGGCTGCATTGTAAAAACAATAACCTTCATATTCTTTTAAATGCGTTAAGGAAAACTGCTTAGTGAGCTTATTATAAAGATATATATTACCATGATCACCGCAAATCAAAATTTGATTGCCCCAATGTTCCATTTTCAACAGATGGAATCCTTTTTCGGGTATGTTAATAGCGTGAATTTGGTAGGTTGAATCCATTTCATTTAACAAGCCCCATTTACCACACATCCAAATTTTGCCGGTTTCTAATTTTAAAACATCATAATAAGAGGAATCTTTGGCATCGCCAATGGCAATTAAACTGATGCTTTGAGCAAACAGTGTCGTGTGTAAGCATAATCCGATAAATAAAATCAGCAGGGTACGCATAAGCACATTAAGAAAGTGTAATGATATTAAAATTTCTTTTATGCTTCATTAAAATCTGGCGTAGAGTTGTTAAGATTTTTAAAATAATAACAAGTCAATTCATTGATTAAAACCACTTCTTACGGTAGAAATACCAGGAGATAAATGCGGAGATACCCAAAGAAATAATCATGGTTACCCAAAAGGCATGAGGCCAATCAGCTCCCGGAATCTTAACGTTCATACCATAAATACCCGTAACCAAAGCCGGTAAGGATATGATAATCGTTATGGAGGTGAGGCGCTTTAAGATCAAGTTCATGTTATTGTTAATGATACTGGCATAAGCATCCATGGTTCCGCTCAAGATATTTGCATATATATTGGCGGTTTCGAGGGCTTGACTGCTATCAATCAACACATCTTCCATAATGTCTAATTCTTCTTCATTAAACTTTAAGAAGTTGGTTCGTTTTATTTTCATCATCAATAACTCGTTCAAACGAATGGCCGTTACAAAATACACCAGGCTTTTTTGAATGGTCATTAAGTTTAACAACTCTTCGTTACGATTGCTGTGATACAATTCGGTTTCATATTGATTACGTTTCGCATTCAATTCTTTCAAGAAATCCAAGAAAATCAACACGTTTTTCTCCAGCAAATGCAATACAAATGAAGTATTACTGATGCGATTGGTGTTTTTGATGTACTGATTAAAGAAAGAGGCGGTTGCCGGATTCACATACGGACTGATCGTTACCACATCATCCCCAACCAAGATGATACCTATCGGCACCGTAAAGTGTAAGGTGTCGGTTTCGTTTTCGGTATTATCGTTTAAAATGGGAGTTTTGATTACAATAAACTTCACATTGTCCTCGGTTTCAAAACGCGGACGTTCGTCGATATCCATCGAGTCATTCAAATAATCGATTGGAATGGTCAGTTTTTCTGACAAATTCTTCAACTCATCGGTATTGAATGGAGGTGAAATATTGATCCAACAATCGTTTTCATAAGATGGCACCTCTACAATTCTATTATTTAGATATTTGAAGTATTGAATCATGCCGCCAAATTAGGTGTTATAAATTTATTCCGCTAAACTTGCTCATTAATTTTTTTTGATTTTTTTCAAAATGCCACAAAACAAGCCCCGCAGCAATAATTTCGACCTCATCCGTCTGCTCTGTGCACTAATAGTGGTTATTAATCATTCGTTCTCCTTATGCGGACATCGGGTAACTGACTTTTTGTTTGAATTAACCGGCACCGTGGCCACC
>JAHEYX010000386.1 GCA_023251415.1 Chitinophagales bacterium | reverse complement strand
TGCATGGCGGTATTAAAATGCCTGTTGCTGCTAAAGTTGACATTATGCCTTCTATGTTGATTTTGGTACAAGGTCCTTCATTTGAAATCAATCAAGGCGCTTTTGCACGTTTTCAAATAACTGAAAATCGTTCTAAAGATTTAATGGCTTATAATATTGGAATATGGTTAAGAGAAAGTCGTGCTTCAGGAAGTGCGTTTTTGTTTGATGCCGTGAATATTGTAACCAAATTAGAATTCAATCAATATACCATTGGTTTAAGTTACGACATTAATATTTCGGGATTAGCTGCCACTACCCAATTAAAAGGCGGACCGGAATTATCATTCAGCTATACCGGTGTATTAGAAGCTTCATTAGGCAATCGTAAACGCCCTATTTGTCCGGTATTCTAAAACATTTTACCGCCGTTCAACTCATTGAACACATACAATAAAACTGCTATCATAATGGAAAAAATGAGCATAGCAGATAAAGGCAATACTATTAACCAATTCTCTTTAATTAAACCCCAATCACCGGGTTTGTTGCCGAGCCACTTCAGAAATCTAACATACAAAAGCACTAATAAGCCGCAAGCCGGAATACTTATTGAAAAAAACAGGATGGCAAATGAATTCATGGTAACAATTGATTCTTGCTCAAAAATACAAAACTGCCGCTTTAAATCAGCATTAAATAGCAAACTCCTCCTAAAAATCCGAGCAAAATTGGAAGGGTGAATTTCTTTAGATAATACGTAAAACTCAGTTCTTCCATGCCCATAGCGGCCACACCGGCAGCTGAACCAATTATTAGTAAACTGCCACCTGTGCCGGTAGTAAAGGCTAATAATTGCCAAAATGCACTGTCATTCGGATAACTAGCGGCAGGAAACATTTTAATACTGGCAGCAACTAAGGGTACATTGTCGATAATAGCCGAAAACACCCCCAAAGCCGTTGCTGTAACACGATTATCGCCGGATACGACATTCAGTTGTTCCATGGCTTTATGCAACCAATTGGCTTGTTCTAAGGCGGCTACTCCATATAAAATACCGGTAAAAAATAACACACTCGGAATGTCAATCTTCTGCAAAGCGCCGCTGACACTCCATTTTCCTTTGTCCACTTCGCTTTTACGAAAATGCAATACTTCGGTAAGCACCCATAACACCGCCAGGTTCATTAGCATTAATACATAAGGAGGAAGATGTGTTATGGTTTTTAAAAACGGTACACTGATTAATAACAGTAGCCCGCTGCAAAGTATTAAAATTTGTTGTGTCTGCGGGATTGAAGAACGAACAGTTTGTACTTTGGAAAACTGTGTTTCTTTTAATTGGCGACTAATCCACCATAATGGTATAAGCAAGGCTATTAATGCCGGAATAAACAAATGAGCGATTAATTGCACTGTGCTAACCTTTTCGGCAATCCACAACATAGTAGTAGTAACATCTCCCATAGGTGACCAGGCACCACCGGCATTGGCTGCTATGATTATTATTCCTGCATACAACCAACGTTGTTCCTTAGTGGTAACAATACGACGTATAATGGATAAGAATAAAATGGTAGTGGTTAGATTATCTAATAAAGCTGAGAGAAAAAAAACGAGTATAGCCATTTGAATCAATAATTTACGTGGAGAACTGCCTTGTAAACGAAGGGCTATGATTTCAAAGGCATCGTGTGCATCCATCACTTCAACGATGGTCATGGCGCCGATAAGAAAAAATACAATAGAAGCTATTTCTGCTGTGGCAGTAGGTAGAGCGGCTAAAGTTTGTTGCGGAGCTTGAATACTAAGGAGCAACCAACACCCCATTCCACTCAGTAAGGCTGTAGCAGCTTTATTTAAACGTAACACGTTTTCGGCTACGATGAGGCCATATCCCACTAAAAAAACGATAAGAAGCCAATAAAGTAGCATGGTATTCAATATTTATTACACAAAAAAGCTTCTAGTCGGTAATGAAACGAACCATTAGCTCATTCGCCACGATTCGGTTTGGTTGAAAATTGCTTCGAAAATAGCTTGTTCAGTTGCATCGAATTCCATACCGCGACGGGCATACACCAACTTCGCTGTTTGAATGGCTTTGTTCAATTGGTAAGTCATGCTACCACCGGCACCTCCCCAGCTAAAATCAGGTATAAAGTTACGCGGAAATCCGGCACCGAAAATATTAGCACTAACGCCTACCACTGTTCCGGTATTAAACATGGTATTGATTCCGCATTTGCTGTGATCGCCCATCATCAAACCACAGAATTGTGTACCTGTTCGCACAAACGAAGCTTTGGTATAGCTCCACAATTTCACTTCTTCGTAATTATTTTTCAGATTCGAATTATTGCTGTCGGCGCCCCAGTTGCACCATTCGCCAATAACCGAATTGCCCATAAAGCCATCGTGTGCTTTGTTGCTAAAGCCAAAAATAACGCTGTTGTTAATTTCGCCACCAACTTTAGCATGCGGACCGATAGTAGTTGCCCCATATATTTTTGCCCCCATTTTTACTTGCGAATGTTCGCCTAAAGCAAAGGAGCCTCTAATCATGCTGCCTTCCATCACTTCGGCATCTTTACCGATATAAACTTTGGCATTTTTAGCATTGATGATGGCATGTTCTACTACAGCACCCGGTTCTAAAAAAATATTTTCAGGAGCCGTAATTCGATTTGTTGGAGCAATAGCTTGTGAAGTACGACCGGCAGTTAGCAAGTCAAAATCAGCATTGATTTGTGCTTCGTTCCACATGAATATTTGCGGAGCTAAACTTAGCAATTGCACCGGTTGATCGTAAGTACTGCTGTTTGAATAGGTTTTTGCTGAAGGATCAAAAGAAGTCGAAGCTGTATCGTTTAATTTGATGGCAAGTAACTGTT
>JAHEYX010000385.1 GCA_023251415.1 Chitinophagales bacterium | reverse complement strand
ATCTCAAAATTTGACAAGAAAAAAGCGGATGAATTAATTAAAGGTATTGAAGCTGATATCGAACAAACCAAACACCATTTGGCCAACTTGCGCGATTACACCATTCATTATTTTGAAAATTTATTAAAGAAATTTGGAAAAGGTCGCGAACGTAAAACAGAAATCCGCACCTTCGATACCATTCAAGTAGCTGCCGTTGCACAAGCCAATACGAAATTGTATGTGAATTGGGCGGAAGGTTTTATTGGAAGCGGTTTGAAGAAAGATGAATACGTATTCGATTGCTCCGATTTAGATAATATTATCGTGTTTAGAAAAGACGGTAAAATGATTGTGACCAAAGTGGCAGAAAAGACCTTCGTTGGTAAAGACATTATCCATATAGAAGTGTTTAAGAAAAACGATGAACGTACCACTTATAACATGGCTTACGTGGATGGGGCTACCGGAATCAGCTATGTAAAACGTTTTCAAGCCGGCGGCATCACACGTGATAAAGAATACGATTTAACTAAAGGAAATCCAAAGTCGAAAGTGCTCTATTTTTCATCGAACCCGAATGGGGAAGCAGAAAAAATAAATATCGTTTTAAAACCTACCGCCAGTGCGCGAATTAAAGTGTTTGATTTTGATTTTGCAGAAATGGAAATTAAAGGTCGTAGCTCGGCAGGTAATCAATTAACCAAATACCCGATTCATAAAGTAACGCTCAAAGAAAAAGGTAAATCAACCTTAAGCGGAATAAAGATTTGGTATGATGATGAAGTGGGACGTTTGAACATTGACGGCAAAGGAAAATGCCTTGGAAATTTTGAAGGAGAAGATCGAATTTTTGTAGTGTATCAAAATGGTACTTATGAGTTAACCACTTTCGAATTAACCAATCGCTACGAATCGAAACAAACGGTTTTAATCGAAAAGTTTGATCCGCAATCAGTGATTTCTTGTTTGTTCTATGATGCCGATCAAAAAGGGTATAACGTGAAACGCTTTAAAATTGAAGCGCAAACAGTTAATACTTCCTACTTGTTTATTAAAGAAGGAGAAGGCAATAAACTGCTCTTGGCTACTACTCATCCACAACCTAAAGTACGCTTAAAGGTAGGTAAAAAGAAAGCCGATGCAGTCGAGTACACCACCGATCTAACTTTGGTTTGCGAAATAAAAGGTTGGAAAACGGTAGGTACTAAAATTGCATCCGATATTTTAGAAGCTACTTGGGTTATGGCAGAACGTGAAGAACCTAAAACAGGTGAATTGTTTTAATCAGTTTTGCATTGCATCCGGCGTCCGGTTGAATGGTCTTTACATAAAATAAGTAAGCTTAGCATTAAACTAGTGCCGTTGTAAAAAGTCTATGCTGCACAACAAAACAACTATGCCAGATACAAGCATCAATTATCGCAATGCGCAAGTAGCGGATGTCAATAAACTAAGTATACTTTATAAACAAGTATATATTCAAACCTATGGTACAACAGGGGTTTCAGATGAATTTGCAAATTTTATCATGAAACAATTTGCGCCAGAAAAACTAGCCGCAACAATTAATGATCATCCGGGTGCCATTATCGTTGCTGAATTCCAAGGTAATTTAGTGGGGGTGGCCGAAATTGCATTCGACAAATGTTGTCCGGTAAATCAAATCATCGCTCCCGAACTGAGTAAATTGTATATTTTGGAATGGTTTTGTGGTAAAGGTATTGGCCACGCATTAATTCAATTGGCTGAAGCTTTTGTAGCGTCAAAAGGATATCCGCATTTATGGCTTTGGGTTTTAATTAGCAATCAACGCGCTATTTCGTTTTATAAAAAGGAAAACTATCTAACGATAGGACAAGCCCCTTTTAAAATGGAGGTAAATACTTATGATAATTATGTGCTATGGAAAGACTTTGCCTAATAGACATAGCGCATTAATAAAAAAGACTGCTTGTCATGACAGCCTTTTTTATAGGGTTAATTATTTCTTTACATTCAGATTAAAAAAGCGCGGTCCATAAAATACCGGTTTCTTTAAATCTGTATACTTAGCCATCAGTTTGTATTCTGTAGGATACAACTTCGGCAATTGCTTAATTAAATTATCCGGAATTTGATGTGGTTTTATACTCACTAAATTAATCGGACGTAATTTACTCATATTACCTACTGCTTCTCCGAAGGTAGGCCACTGTTGCTTTTCGAGCCCATTCCACATGCCGTCTAAATTATCCATAATACCGGTATAGGCTGCATCAAAAGCAAGTAAACCTTTTTCTACTTCCTTTCCATTCGGGTCAAGTTTCAATAGGGCTGCATAACCATCACTTGGTACTACTAATGAATTGACAACTTCAGGTGCCGGATTTTTTAAACCTTTAAAAAAGCTTGGTAACGTTTTAGCTGTTAATTTTATTTTTTTAGTTGGTACCGTATAAGAAGCACCGTAAAATATTTCTGCAAAGCGTAAATAATGGGAAGTCTCATCTTGCGAACCATTACCGGCTAATAAATCACCCGTTCCGGTTCCTTCTCCCTGTTCCGTTATTTCATTGATACCAGCCACTAATTGTTTAATTGGATTTCCTTTTACCGGATATTTAAAGGTGGTAAAACCAATATCGTCGCCAACTTGAATGGAAGCGCCTCCGGCTTTCATGGCTGCTTCTACAATTTTAGCATTGTCTTGTATGGCGGCTTTTATCGCGGCGTAAAATGTTCCAATACTTGCGTATTTTTCTGTCTTAAATTTTGGATTTAATAGAAACACCGGACACTCAATGCGCATAAAATTGAGCAATTGTTTTTTGCTAAACTTTGCAACTACCGCTTCTACATCGGGTTCGGCACCACCGGGTAAACCTTTGCCCGGAAACGTAGGACTAATTGTTTTAATATTC
>JAHEYX010000384.1 GCA_023251415.1 Chitinophagales bacterium | reverse complement strand
GCGTTGCTAAACGAAAGTTCTTATCTGCGATGGCTTGTTTTATGAATCGATCAACATCACTTTCTAACAGATTAGCTTCAATTTCTTCCAATAAACCGGCTTCATTTAATGGCTCCACTTTAGGATTGTAATATTGAATAATTACTCGCGCAATAAAGAAAATCAAGAGTAAAGCCAGGCCTACAATAACTGCAATTTTAAGTATTGGGTTGTTTAACCAATCCGGAAAATTCACGGAAGTTCTTACGTTGTTGTCATTGACCTTTTTAGTATGACGTTGTTTTTGTTCTTCTTTTACATCATCTCTATAATCCACTCCTTCCGTTAATTCTTGCCATTTCTTTTTGTCTAACCGTTCTTTGGATAGGGCATTCGCCGGCTGAGTCGTTTTAGCAGCCCATCCACTGTAGGGTACATGCAGCAAACTGAATAGGCTTAGTAAAGAAATTAATACAAGTTTTCGCATAAGTTAAAGGTCAAATTCTTTACCGTAAATTTTGCGTTTAGGTTGAATCGCAGCAATACTCTTTTTTAAATTAACAGCATCCTTCATTTCTTCTAATGAAAAATATAAAATGGAATTGGTAATCATCCAAAAAGTAATGATTACAACGTGTAAGTAATTATGAATAAACTGCACGATAAAGCGAGTGATTTGTGCAAAGGTTTCGGAGCCGTTGTTTTGCCAATTCAAAAAGATACTAGCATAGGAATTTGATTGTGTAATCAGTAATAAGATGAGAACATAACTGAGTGAAGCAATTACAAAATTTAATCCCATGGCTTTGCTAAAACCTGCAAAGTAAATTCTTGAAGCTGCAGCTATAGCTTTTGTTAAAGGTATTTCTTGTGATATCAGCACAAAGCAGCAGATAAAATACCAGGAAAGTAAGACTGGCATTATAAATAAGGAAATATAAAACGGTAGATAGAAAACGACAAATGTAGCTAAGGTTAAGAGGTAAATTTGAAAACCGATTACGAAATACGATTTCCAGGAATACTCCTTGGAAGAGGTCTGTTTTTGAAGTGAAATACCTATCAATAAAACCAATACACTTACAAAAATGCATTGCAGTATGAAAAAGGGACTTAACTTATCGAACATGAAAAAGGTCTGATGGCTTTTAAAAATACTGGCCATCATTATTAACGGATTCCACTCCTCGGCATCACTGTAAAAAGTTTGACGTTGCGCCAGTGTTTCGAAAAAACTGGTCAGTTGTATGGCAACGCTAACGAGTATACTTCCTAATAACCATTTATTAAAGATTTTACCAAAATGTGCAAATGCAGCAGCCATAATATCGCCATTACGCTTAATACCATTTGTTACAAAGGCATCTTTTTTTAAGGCTACATTTAATTTAACATCTTCATGAAATAAGTCACTCGCAGCCATTCCGCGTTTAATGGGTAACCAAATAAAATACATTCCAATAAAAAGCAGCGAAGCAGCAATCAATACTAATTTTAATAGGGCAGGAGCACTGGTGTAAGCGGTTAAAAATGTTTCAATAAAACCGGCTATGATAAACAAGGGTACAGTACCGGCCATTATTTTCATGGCTTTGCGCGCACTTAATTGGAAAGCATACCAACGGCTGTAAGTGCCCGGAAACAACAAGCCGGAACCTAATGTTATTCCTGCACCACCGGCAATAATAATGGATGAAATTTCTATTGTACCGTGTAACCAAATACTTAGAAAGGAAGTAATAAAAACGCCTTTTTGCACAAAATACCATTGAAAGGCACCCAACATAATTCCGTTGTAAAGCAAGAAAAAGAAGGTGCCGATACTAAAAAATATACCGTTAATAAAAGTTACAAAGGCTACCTTAATATTATTAAGTGTAATGGCCAGAAAAGTTTCTACATTATTATTTTTCGCATAAACATCCATTGGTTGTCCTTTGGCAATATTTTCTGCGGTCATTTTCATGTATTCCTCTCCCAATATCTGAACCGGAAAATGAGGGTCCTTAATGGTAGAAATGATGCCGATTAAAGTGGCAATCAAGAAAAAAGCTAAGCTGAAGAGCAATTGTTTGCGCGCACTCCAAACAATTAGCGGTAGTTCTTTTAGCCAGAAATTAAAAAATGCAGAAAAAAACTGTTTACGAGTTTTGTAAATTTTAGCAAAAATTTGTTGCGATAAATTATTCAAATAAACTTTAACTGAGCGATTCGGATAAAATGTTCCGGCATAGCTTAAATCATCAGTAATTTGAATAAACGTATTGCTCAATTCATCCCCGTCAGCCGTAGGATCTTTAAGCAATTGTTCAATCGATTGCCATTTTTCTTTATTTTGCTCAATAAATTTCGTTTCTTTCACACGTTAAATATGCAGTATTTTTTTGAATAATAAAATGTTGTTGTTAACTCTTTTTCAAAGCAGTCATCGTGAAAACAGTAACTATAACCACTTCGCAGAATGTTAAAATAGAATACGATTTAGCCTCATGGGCTGAACGTTTGGTGGCATTTATCATCGACACGGTTATTTTTGCTATTGGCTTACTTATTATTAGCTTTTCATTAAGCAGTTTTCGATTTGTTTCGAATATTACATTATTTCTATACGTTTGTTTTTTTACTACATCAATCGAATTGCTTAACGACGGTCAAAGTATTGGAAAAATGTTGATGAAGATTAGAATAGTAAAGCTGAATTCTCGACACATGAAAATGTCGGATTACCTGATGCGTTGGTGTTTTCGACTATTTGATATATGGGGCACTTCGGGTTTATTGGCCACCTTTCTAATTTCTACAACTCGTTACAATCAACGTTTAGGAGATGTGTTGGCCAATACTTGTGTCATTCGCTTAAGCCCTCGACATCCACTTAAATTAATCGATGTGTTGTCCATTAAAACGTTGG
>JAHEYX010000064.1 GCA_023251415.1 Chitinophagales bacterium | reverse complement strand
AACGCGCTCATTTTTTTAACGCGTAAATCAATCTCACCTAATAAATCATCAATTTGATTTAACACCGGACGAACTTCAATCGGTGGATCCAAAAGGCCTGTTGGTCGAACCACTTGTTCTACAACTACACCTTCTGTTTGCTCCATTTCATATTTACCCGGCGTTGCGCTAACATAAATGGTTTGCCCGACTAAACTTTGGTATTCATTAAAATTTAACGGACGGTTATCTAAAGCAGAGGGTAAGCGAAAACCATAATCGACCAAGGTAATTTTACGGCTTCTATCGCCACCATACATGGCTCCAATTTGTGGAACAGTAACGTGACTTTCATCTAATACCATTAGAAAGTCGTCCGGAAAATAATCCAATAAACAAAACGGTCGATCTCCGGGGTTGCGTCGATCAAAAAAGCGAGAATAATTTTCAATGCCGCTACAGTAGCCTAATTCACGTATCATTTCAATATCAAAATTGACGCGTTGCGCTAATCTTTTGGCTTCTAGGGCTTTACCGGTATTCTCATAATAATCAACTTGCAATTTTAATTCGTCTTGAATTTCATTAATGATTTGTACCAATTGGTCCTTGGGTGCGATGTAGATGTTTGCCGGAAAAACAGCTAAATCATCAACTTTTAAAATGCGTTTACCGGTTTCTGCTTCAATACTTTCAATTTCGTCAATTTCATCTCCAAAAAATGTGATGCGGTAAGCAATATCAGCATAAGCCGGAAAAATATCAACGGTATCTCCTTTAACACGAAATGTACCGCGTTTAAATTCAGTTTCGGTTCTTGAATAAAGCGCATCCGTAAATTTATACAACAAGGCATTTCGCGCTATTTTATCACCTTGAGAAATACGAACAACACTGTTTTTGTACTCCGCAGGGTTACCTAAACCATAGATGCAAGAAATAGATGCCACTACAATTATATCGCGTCTACCACTCAAAAGTGAAGAAGTTGTACGTAAGCGTAATTTTTCAAGCTCTTCATTAATCGCCATGTCTTTTTCGATAAACGTATCGGTTGATGCTATATAGGCTTCCGGTTGGTAATAATCGTAATAACTCACAAAGTATTCAACCGCATTATCCGGAAAGAACTGTTTAAATTCACCATATAGTTGAGCCACTAAGGTTTTATTGTGTGTGAGCACTAAGGTTGGGCGTTGTAATTCTTGGATAACATTTGCCATAGTGAATGTTTTTCCGGAACCAGTAACACCTAATAAAACCTGGGCTTTGTCACCGTTGCGGACGCCATCCAATAATTGACGAATAGCCTGTGGTTGATCACCGGCCGGAACATAAGAACTGGTTAATTTGAAAGGCATTCAGTAAGAATTTAGGGAGGTAAAGCTAACGAATAATTGCTTGCGATAAGTTCCTTATTTAAAAAGGTAATAACCTAATTTGAGGTATTCGTTACTCACTGCCAATAAGCCGTCTTCACTTTCCCACCATTTATTTTCGTCATACCTGGAAGAAGGCGCACCATGGATAATAAATTGAATTCCGGACGATTCGAATTTCTTTTTAAACACTTGTTTAATGCGATGACTGTGAAAAATATGGCTTATCAACATGATTGATTTGATCTTATTCTTTCGGCAGTATTTTAATAGGACATCAGCCTCTTCTAAGGTACTTGTTCCCTCTTGTACAACCGTTATTAAACTATCCGGAACATGCTGTCGTGTTAAGTTTAACTTGGTGACATCCGATTCGTAATAATCTAAATTCAAGGCTTTAAGGTCGCCGGATTTATTTCCCCCAACACATACTATCCGATTGATTTGATGTGCATTGAATAATTTAACTGCTTCGTTTCCTCTGTCGTAAGCACCGCCTGATAAAATAATACAAAGCTCGTTTTCGGTGGAGGAGTCGGTATCATCTAAATAATGACCTAAGCCTCGTAAAAGGTAAAAGCGACAACTATAGGTTAAAAGCACTAAAAGACAGATTACTCCAAGGGAAATATAGCGTTTAGAACGACGATTCATAGCGGTAATTATACTTAAACTGGCTGAACGAATTAAAGCGCCATGCAAATTACAAAAGTTGTTGTTAGGATAATGCTAATAATTACGATAGAACCTTTTTTGATTTGATAATTTGAAACTACTTTTGCGAACTTAATACAAACTACAATGCAAAAACAATTAATTGAATGCGTGCCCAATTTTAGTGAAGGCGTCGATCTTACTATTATTAAACAAATTACTAACGTAATTGAAGCTGTTGAAGGAGTGAAGTTATTGGATGTCGATCCGGGTAAGGCTACAAATCGTACGGTGGTAACTTTTGTTGGAGAACCGGAATCAGTTATTGAAGCAGCTTTTCAAGCCATTAAAAAAGCCGGCGAACTCATTGATATGCGCAAACATAAAGGCGAACATCCGCGCATGGGAGCAACAGATGTATGTCCTCTAATTCCAATTGCAAATATCAGTATGGAAGAAACCGTTGCTTTTGCAAAAAAACTAGCTAAACGAGTAGGGGAAGAATTGGGTATACCTGTTTTCAATTATGAATATGCCGCCAGCACTCCTGAACGTCGCAATTTAGCTGCCATTCGCGCCGGTGAGTACGAGGGATTAGCTGCCAAATTAGCTAAGCCGGAATGGAAACCTGACTTTGGTCCGGCTGAATTTAATGCCTTTAGTGCCGCAACCGTTATAGGGGCACGTGATTTATTGATTGCCTATAATGTCAATTTGAACCACACGTCTATACGCCGAGCCAATTCAATAGCATTCGACATTCGTGAAAAAGGTCGTAAAAAAACAGACGAGAAAGGCAAAGCCATTAAAAATGAAGCGGGTGAAGAGCAATGGACGCCGGGTTTGTTGAAAAGTGTTAAGGCTATTGGCTGGTATATTGCAGAATATGGCATTGCGCAAATTTCAATTAACCTTACCAATATTAAGGAAACGCCAATGCATATTGCATTTGACACCTGCTGCGAACGTGCTGCTGCGCGTGGTATGCGTATTACCGGAAGTGAATTGGTGGGTTTGGTACCCTTACAATCGCTTTTAGATGCCGGTAAATATTTCTTAGCTAAACAACAACGCAGTATTGGTGTTAGTGAAGCCGAATTAATTAAAATAGCGGTTAAATCATTAGGTTTAGACGAATTAGCACCCTTTGATCCAAACAAAAAGGTAATAGAATATGTGATGCAGGATAAAGGAGCAAAGAAACTTATTGATATGAATCTGGAAGCCTTTGCCGATGAAACTGCCAGTGAATCTCCTGCTCCGGGCGGTGGTTCAATAGCAGCTTATTGTGGTGTATTAGGGGTATCGTTAGGTACTATGGTGGCTAATTTATCTTCGCATAAAAAAGGATGGGATGCGCGTTGGAAGGAATTCAGTGATTACGCTGAACATGGTCAACAACTTAAATCGGCATTGTTGCACTTAGTAGATGAAGACACGGCAGCATTTAATCGTATTATGGATGCTTTTGGATTGCCTAAAGCAACTGCCGAAGAAAAAGAAGCTCGTCAAACAGCTATTCAACAAGCCACGATTTACGCCATACAAGTCCCGTATCGCACGATGCAAAAGAGTTATGAAAGCATGCCACTCATTAAAGCCATGGCAGAAATTGGCAATCCGAATAGTGTTAGCGACGCCGGAGTTGGAGCAATGTGTGCATTAACCGCAGTGCGTGGAGCTTATTTGAATGTAAAAATAAATGCACAGGATTTGAAAACGCATCCGGATGTAATGCAATTGTTGAATGATGCTGCACAACTCTTGGCTAATGCGGTGAAAATGGAGCAAGAAATTATGGCCATCGTAGAAAGTAAAATAAAGTAATACCGTTTACGTTTAATCTGTTCTAAATTCTTTTTATGCGCATTGTTTACGCTTTTTTGTTGCTATTCTTTTTGCTGACTGAATTTTCCGGCAGCGTTTTCGCACAGCGTAAATCAAC
Organism: Chitinophagales bacterium; assembly: GCA_023251415.1. Taxonomy (GTDB): domain Bacteria; phylum Bacteroidota; class Bacteroidia; order Chitinophagales; family CAIODY01; genus JAHEYX01. The sequence continues at coordinate 7,440 of JAHEYX010000064.1, read as the reverse complement.
AGAGCATGCCTCAAAACGACGCATGCGATTTATGACCAGTATACCGCCTGACTCAATTGTTCGTTCGGTTAATTTCGACTTGCATTTTGGGCTGCACACACCGGTTGGAACTTTAGCTCAACGTTTTGGCGGCTTTAAATCTACCGGTTTCGGAATTTTCTATAAAACTCATACCAATTGGTTGATTGGTGCTGATGGCGACTATTATTTCGGTAAATTAGTGAAGGAAGATTCGATTCTAAAGCATATTCAAACAGCCGATGGAAATATAATTGCCAGCGACGGTCAATATGCCGAAATCAAGCTTTATGGAAGAGGTTATTTTGTTGGTGCCAAGCTTGGTAAAGTGTATCCGTTTACTCATCAAAACAGCAATACCGGTCTGGCAGTATGCTTACGAGCAGGTTATTTCCAACATCGCATTAAAATACTTGGCGATGCTGATGTGTACCAACTGAGCAAATCGTACAAAATGGGCTATGATCGCTTAACCAGTGGCTTTTCTATCAGTCAATCCATACAATACTTTCACATGTCACGAAATAGCTTGATTAACTATACGATAGGTTTGGATTTGCTGGAAGGATTCACACAAGGCCAACGTGCTATTAATTTCGATACTGGAAAATCGGGACTTGATAAGCGATTGGACTTATTAATTGGCTTAAAAGCCAGTTGGATGCTACCGGTATTTATACGAAATAAAAATTCTGAATATACTTTCTGATTAAATAAAGGCGCAGTTTAAAAAATAGTTGTAGATTTGTCCGGTTATAACTATTTATCCATCTTAAAACAAACATTTCTTATGGGCCGTGGAGATCGCCGCACCAAAAAGGGTAAAATTACAGCCGGTTCTTATGGCATTAGCCGACCGCACGTATCACCTGCAAAAAAGAAAGCAGCTGCTAAAAAAGCCGCTTCAAAGTAATCTGAAGGCTGATGGTTATTCATCGGCCTTTTTTGTTTTAGTGCTATTCTTGATTTTAAATACAATTTTTTTCAGGCTTTTACTGAAGCCAAAATCGCCATTCGTGATTTTCAGCGAATAAACGTTCGCGTTGATTGAGGAGTTAAATTTCACTACCTCAATAAATTAGGACGATTTTACGTTTTAGCGATATATTTACTCAACAATTTTAACGACTGCCGAAAGGTATTTTCTTGATGGATTGCTTAATAAAAGCAATATGATTCCACTGCTTATCACCGGAAATCCAAAACTCATTTCCCATAAAAACGAAAAAGTAATGGGAATTAGCGATAGCCAATATTTTTTGCGAAACATACCAATGATTGAGACAATTGTTAAAATGGTTGGGAAAAATAAATTCGTAACCATCGTGCCTAGTGCGTAATTCGCATCGTGTTTAACTAAATCAAGGTGAAAGTAGTTAACAATGCTATCGTGCAGGCTCAGCGCTAGCGATGGTGTATGGGTATCAATTGCTTTCAGACCATTAAAAACCACGATTACAAAAAATATGGCTATTAATTGAATAAAAGCTAATACAAGGGCTATTTTGATTGTTAAGGGTTTATCCGAAAACATAGTGGTAAATTTTTGCGCAAATTAAGTGAATTTGTGTTTTAGCAAAATGGGCATAAGCTTTTTTGGGCTGATTGATATCAGTCGCGAAGCAAACAACGTTTTAAAATTGCAGCTTAAATTGATTTATATCAACTTGAATATTCGAGTTGTGCATTGTTTTTTAACAGCATTCGACTTACTTTGCAACACTTTTTAAAAAGTATTGTTATACACTTCTAAAACAACTCAAATGGATCTTATTAAATGTTTAATTATTGGTTCCGGACCGGCGGGTTATACTGCTGCTATTTATGCTTCCAGAGCCGGATTGAAGCCGGTTTTGTACACCGGATTAGAACAAGGTGGTCAATTAATGCAAACCACAGATGTAGAAAATTATCCCGGTTACCCGAACGGAATTTTGGGACCCGAAATGATGGAAGATTTTCGCAAACAAGCAGAACGTATGGGAACGGATATTCGTTATGCAATCGTAACTAAAGTGACAGCCGGTCAACCTTATCATACTGTTGAAATTGAAGATGGTACTGTTTTACAAGCCGCTACTATTATAATTTGTACCGGTGCTAAAGCTAAATGGTTAGGTATGCCGAATGAACAACGCTTAAATGGATATGGTGTTTCTGCATGTGCCGTGTGCGATGGTTTCTTTTACAAAAATATGGACGTTGCCATAGTTGGTGCCGGAGATACCGCCTGCGAAGAAGCTTTGTATTTGTCGAAATTGTGTACGCATGTACACATGTTGGTGAGAAGCGATAAAATGCGTGCAAGCAAAGTAATGCAACAACGCGTCATCGATACACCAAACATTACCGTTTATTGGAATTCAGTTACCGATGATATTTTAGGCGATAAAGGCGTTGAAGCTGTTCGAATTAAAAATGTAGTAAGTAATGAATTGAAAGAAGTTCCAGTAAAAGGATTTTTTGTTGCCATCGGTCATCAACCAAGCTCTGATTTATTTAAAGGTTGGATTGATATGGATGAACAAGGGTATATTCAAACCAAACCGGGTACCACCTTAACCAATGTTGTCGGTATTTTTGCTGCAGGGGATGTTCAGGATAAAAATTATCGCCAGGCAGTTACTTCTGCCGGAAGTGGTTGTATGGCCGCATTAGATGCTGAACGTTATTTAACGCATCACGGTCTATAATATTTAGAAGGCTAGTTTAAAAGGCAACTCGTTTTTTTAACGGGTTGCCTTTTTTATTTTAGGGCTGTTTATCGGTGAAAACTCCTGATTTATAGCGTAATGTTTGTAATTTATCGGTCAATGATATTGGCGGTCTTTTTTTTATGAAAAAATGCTTTTTTAACTAGTATTTTTATCGGTAAATTGACCGATAAATAAGCGCTTTTAATCTATATAAATATAGTTTTCGCATTTATTGACTTAGTATTGTTCTATCATAAATTAAAATTCCAACTTATGCGTCTTGCTAAAAATATTGCTGTCAGTGAAACGGGTTTTTTGTTTAATCCCGGTTCAGGTGATTCCTTTTCATGCAATCCGGTGGCAGCTGATGTCATTAACTTATTGAAGGAAGGAAAAAGTGCAGCACAAATTTCAGCTCAAATTATTTCAAAGTATGATGTCGATGAAGCCGAATTTGAAAAAGACTTACAAGACTTTTGGATGCAATTGAAGGAAAACAATTTATTAAATACCAGCGCAACGAAGTAGCAATTCTATTCACATGGCAAAGAAAAAGGTAATACATATTGGTGTAACAGGGCTCAATAATATTGACAGTCCAGGTCCCGGAATAGCTGTCATTAGAGGCTTGCGCGAGAATGGTAAATATGAAGTGCGTATCATTGGCTTGAGTTATGAATCCATGGAGCCAGGTATTTATATGCCAGGTATGGCCGATAAAGTGTACCAAATACCTTATCCTGCCGCAGGTACCGATGCTTTATTGCAACGCTTAACTTATATCCATGACACTGAACGGCTGGATTTAATCATTCCTAATTTCGATGCCGAACTGTATAACTTTATCAAACTAGCAGATAAATTAGCTGAGTTAGGAATTCAAACCTTTTTACCGAGTTTGGAACAATTGGATGCACGTGATAAAATCAATTTGTTTCACTTTGGTAAGCAACATGACTTACTCGTTCCGCGTGATCGTACCATTCATCAAGTATACGAAATTCCGAAGGTGGCAACTGAATTGTCGTATCCAATTGTGGTTAAAGGAAAGTACTATGAAGCGTATGTTTGTTATAATTATGAGCAAGCCGAAAAAGCATTTCATAAACTGCATGCAAAATGGGGGCTACCAATAATCATTCAAGAATTTGTAAAAGGTACCGAAGTAAATGTTGCAGCATTGGGCGATGGTAAGGGAAATGCCATCAGTATAATTCCCATGCGTAAAATGTATATTACCGATAAAGGAAAAGCATGGGCCGGCATCACAATTGAAGACGACGACTTAAGCGAAATGGCTCGTAAGTTTATTTCTACAACAAAATGGAAAGGTGGATTTGAATTAGAAGTCATGAAAACCGCTGATAATAAATTGTATATAATGGAAGTGAATCCTCGTTTTCCGGCATGGATTTATTTAACGGCCGGCGCCGGACAAAATCAACCTGCCGCATTAATGCACATGGCTTTGGGCGATACCGTGAAGCCAATGAAGAAATATAAAGTAGGTAAGTTGTTTTTGCGTTATGCATGGGATTTAATCATTGATGTCGAGCAATTTCAGCAGATATCAGCATTTGGGGAGTTATAAATTATGTAGCGTTATTAATAATTAGCATTATGACAAAATTAAAATATGAAAGACCGGTAATTAAACGACTCAATGCCGGGTTGATGAATAAATTCGGAACACGCACCGAATATGCTCCTGTAACACATATAGAAGGGGTGAGTGTTCGTGAGTTGATTCGAAACTATGGTTCTCCTTGTTTTGTTATCAGTGAAAAGCAAATTCGTAAAAACTACCAACAAGCTGTACGTGCCTTTAAAACACGCTACCCCAAAGTGCAATTTGCGTGGTCGTATAAAACCAATTACATCTCTGCAGTATGTAATATTTTTCATCAAGAAGGATCTTGGGCAGAAGTGGTTAGTATTTTTGAATACCAAAAGGCTATTCAAAACGGGGTTCCGCCAACAAAAATTATTTTTAATGGGCCGGATAAAAGCAATGCCGATTTAAAATTGGCAGTTGAAAACAACTCGTTAATTCATATTGATCATTTCGATGAATTATATGAGCTGGCAGAATTAACCACACAACTTAAGAAAAAAGCACGTGTTGCCATTCGCGTAAATATGGATACCGGTATCTATCCGATATGGGATCGATTTGGGTTTAATTATGAAAGCGGTCAAGCTTGGAATGCCGTCACCAAAATTATGGCGGGTGAGTATTTTGAATTGGTCGGTTTGCATTGTCATATCGGCACCTTTATGCTTAGTACCAATGCTTATGCTGTTGCCGCTTCAAAACTTTCTGAATTAGCATTGGCCATACGTAATCAATACGGCAAACTCATTCAATACCTTGATTTAGGCGGAGGCTTCCCTTCAACAAACACATTAAAAGGAGCTTATTTACCGGGCGCTGATACAGTACCTCCGGTAGCTGATTTTGCTGAAGCCATTACAACCACTATTCTAAATGCAGGTTTCAAAACGGATGAATTACCATTATTAATTCTGGAAAGTGGTCGTGTACTTATAGATGATGCCGGTTATTTATTGGGAAGCGTTATTGCAAATAAGCGCCTGAGTGATGGTCGTCGCGCAACTATTATGGATTTTGGGGTTAATATTTTGTTTACCTCTTTTTGGTACGATCATAAAATTACACCGGCGCAAGAATTTAGTCATCAAAATGAAGACATGGTTTTATTTGGCCCCCTGTGCATGAATATTGACGTTATACGCGAAAGTGTTAATTTACCATTGTTACACAAAGGTGATCAAGTGGTAGTTCATAAGGTTGGAGCCTACAACATGACACAGTGGATGCAATTTATACAAATGCGACCAAAGGTTGTTTTGATTGATAGTCAGGGCATAACCCATGTGATACGAAATAATGAAACCATCGAAACGATTGAAGCCTTAGAACAAGTTCCGGATTATTTAAAGAAATTTCAATTGTAATGTGCGAAGCTGCAAGTTATTATGAATAGTACTCAACGAATACGATATTACATAACCGGCATATTGGATACCTATGCGACTATTTTTTATTCGCAAAATAAGGTGTTTGGTTTTTTATTGTTATTGGCTTCCTTCATGTTCCCACCGGCCGGTATATGTGGTTTAATTGCTGTCATTACTTCACTCAATTTGGCGCAATTATTAAATTTTGATCGACGTTATATTACTGATGGAACTTTAACGTATAACAGTTTATTGGTGGGTATCGGTTTAGGGACGATGTATCAATTGAGTTTTTTGTTGGTGATCTGTGTAGTCTTTGCCGCGGTGATAGCGTTACTGCTGACTGTGCTGGTTTGGAATATTAGTTCGCGGTATGAAATGCCGTTTTTAAGTATTCCGTTCTTGTTTAGCTTCTGGATTGTGTTACCTGCTTTACATTATTTTAAAGCACTATCTTACAATATTCCGGTATTGTATTATACCGATTTCTTAACGCAAATAGGAGGAGAAAATTTGGCTCAAAAATACTTGTACTATAACAACAGTTGGTTGCCGCTCTTCTTCAGTTCGTACTTAAAAACATTAAGTGTAATATTTTTTCAGAATAATATTTTTACCGGAGTTTTAGTTGGATTGGCAATCGGTATACACTCTCGAATAGCGCTCTCCCTCACGTTTTTGGGGTATACCGTAGCTTATTTATTTTATTCGTATGCGGGAATCGATTTGCAGCAATTAACACAGTTTCATGCAGGGTTCAATTATATTATTGTACCGGTTGCTATTGGTAGTTTTTATACCATTCCATCTTTTCGTTCTTATTTAATTGCCTTGCTGGCAGCAATCGGCAGTGTGATGTTGAGTTTAGGTATTAATGATAGTTTTATGAAATTCGGTTCTTCTGCGTATTCTTTACCCTTTGTAATGACGGTTTATTTAGTGCTTACGGCTCTTAAATTCAGAACGCAAAATCAAAATCCGCAATTAGTTACCTACCAATATTTTTCGCCTGAAAAGAATTTATATAAACAACAATACAATTCCTTCCGCTTGCGAAATTTAAAATTATTTCGGTTTCAATTGCCGTTTTTTGGTGATTGGATGGTGACGCAAGCCTATAATGGAAAGCATACCCATAAAGGCGATTGGGCACAAGCACTTGATTTTGTTTTAGTTGATGATGAATTGAAACAACACCAAGGAGACGGAACAGTGAAAGAAGATTTTTATTGCTTCAATAAGCCAGTAATGTCACCTGGTGATGGTTGGGTAAGTGCTGTAACAAATCATGTTGATGATAATGAAATTGGTGCAGTCAACTTGTTGGAGAACTGGGGAAATACTATCGTTATATATCATGCCGAAGGAGTGTACTCCCAAATCAGTCACTTGCGTAAAGGAAGCATAACGGTTAAGGTTGGTGATTTTGTAAAACGTGGTGATCTAATTGCACGTTGTGGCAATAGTGGTCGTTCACCTGTACCTCATATCCATTTTCAACTTCAAGCCTTACCAACTGTAGGAGCAAAAACAATAGCCTATCCCATTGCCTATTTTATTAAAAAGCAATGGAATGGAGCAGGCAATACCAATAAGCTGCAATTCGCGTCTTATGAACTTCCCAATGAAGGTGAAACGGTGCAGAATGTTGAAAATGGCCGATTGATGCAACAAGCCTTTAACCTGGTGCCGGGCAAAAAACTTAACTGGAGTTATACTGCACAAGGTCTTGAAAAGCATGTCA
>JAHEYX010000383.1 GCA_023251415.1 Chitinophagales bacterium | reverse complement strand
AACCGGCGTATAATAGGTATAGCCTTCGTCGATGGCTTTTTTAGCGGCTTCTTTGATAAATGTTGGTGTTGGAAAATCGGGTTCTCCCAAGCTTAAATCTATGATGTCCATTCCTTGTGCTTTCAATTCACGGCTCAATTTGGCCATTTGAATGGTTTGTGATTCGCTCAGGCGATTAATTCGATCAGCTAGATTAGTCATTAGTGTAAAAAAATAAGGCGTGAAAGTACGTTTTTTTACTCGAATATGATGGGTTAAAGCTATTATTTATTGACTGTTTAGGGCTTAGCGCCAACAAAATAGTACAACGCTATAAGTGCTTATCGGGCGGCAAAACCCCATTAGTCGCTATTTTAGAACCCTTGGTTGCACACCCTAAACTAAATTTTTTCGGATACAACGCATGTGGGAATGCCGGCGTCTATTCAAGTAATAAAACCAACTTCGTATGAAAAAAATTATCCTCTCCATCGTTGTAGTATGCTGCTTAGGTGCATTAACTACCTTTGCCGTGCCACAAGCAGTAAGCTCTAAAATTCAAAAAGTTACAGTTTACAGTACCGGTGCCATGGTTTATCGAAAAGCTAACATTCCTTTACAAAAAGGCTTAAACGAACTCGTATTAAGCGACTTAGCGCCGCTACTTGACAAACAAAGCATTAGTGTAGGCTGTAAAGGAAATGCAAAAATCAATTATGTGATTGCGCAAATTAATGATCATGTAAGCACGAGTAAAAATCCAACTGTTGTGGCATTACTAGCGGAAAAATGCAAATTGTTGCAAGCCATGAAAGTGCAACAGTACCGCATGAAAGTATATCAAAGTGAAGAGAATATCTTAATCCGCAATCAACAAATGGCAACAGAACATGTGGCTATCAAGGCAGTTGACTTAAAAGACATGGCCGACTTTCAACGCAACAGGTTTTTAGAAAACTATGCCATTCAATTCAGTATTGGCAAAACAATCGATTCTATCGATGCTGAGTTGAAATTGCGCGATACGAAAATTTTTGAAATCGAGCATTTTAAGCCTAAAGCAAGCGGCGAAATCATTACCACTATTATTGCTGAAACTGCTTGTACTGTTGAATTGGATTTTCATTACTTGGTACCGGATGCCGGATGGTATATTCAGTATGATTTGCGTGTAAATAAAGTAAACGAACCCGTTTCATTAACCCAATATGCGCATGTGTTTCAGTATACCGATGAAAATTGGAGCAATGTATCACTTACCCTAAGCAATCAAAAACCAAGTAAGGATATTTCGATGCCGGTTTTACCGCAATGGGTTTTACCAAATGTAAGTCCTTCAGCTCAAATCCATCCCATCAATCAATACTTGCTGCGTTATGGAGTTACTGAAATTAGTGGACGCGTTTATGATCGTACCACCAATAAAGGAATTGCCAATGCCATAGTGCTTATAGATGATAATACAACCGGAACAATAACCGATAAAGACGGTTCCTATAAACTTAAAGTATCCCCCACTTCGAATAAAATATATATAAAAACAAAAGGCTATGAAGACGTAAGCGTAGCCATCTCGACCACAACTATAAACTTAAGTTTAAACCCAACTACTTCGCAAGACCTACAACAAATTGTGAATTATAAAAATGCTTTGGATGAAGTGCGTTACGCACAAAACATAGCTGTTATGAGCTCAGGTGTGAACACCAAAGAGGAAGTTCGAGCAATGGCAGTGCGCGGTGTCAATGAAATAGCTTCTGCAAGTGGAACTTATCAAAAAGATGGCTTTGGTGTTCAAATTCGAGGAGGACGAGGTAATGCTTCACGTGTAATTATAGATGGTATTCCTGCTTGGTCATCAACTAATAATCCGTCCTCCAAAATAGAAAGCGCAGCATCTGAAGTAATCGACAATCTTCCACAATACTATACTGAAATTGCTACTGCCATAAATTATGAATTGCATGGTAGTTATACCATTAATGCTGATGGATTAGCCATTCCAATCGAACTAAAAACCGTGCAATTGCCTGCCACGTATGAATATTACGCTATTCCGAAATTAGCGCGTTATGCTTATTTGATGGCTCATTTAACAGGTTGGAAAGAACAGCATCTGTTAGATGGACAAATTAATTTGTACTTAGAAGGCGAATACCTTGGTGTCACTGCCTTACAAACTTACTTGTTGAATGATACTATAGACATAGGTTTAGGCAAAGACCAACAAATCATCATTGATCGAGTTAAAACCAAAGAAAATCTTAAATCAAAAACACTGAGTAAAGAAATAACCGAAAGTCGGGCCTTCAGCATACAAATTAAAAACGCCAAAAAGAATTATATACACTTGACTATAGAAGACCAATTTCCTATTACCACCAACAACTCGATTGAAGTATTGCAAATAAATGCTGGAGGCGGAACCGTAACACCTGAAAGCGGTAAAATAAGCTGGCCAATAGATTTAGCACCTAATGAAAGTAAAACGATACCATTGGAATACAGTGTAAAGCATCCCAATTACCTCAAAATAACACTCGAATAGGGCTTATACTTTACTGGATGGCGAAGTGCTTAATGTACTGAATTGTTGTTGTTGATACATGAAATAGGCTGTAATGGCAATCATTCCGGCATTATCGGTACAGTATTGAAATTCAGGAATGTGCAATTGCCAACCCTTTTGCTTAGCTAATTGCGCAGCTTGATAACGTAAGCCTGTATTGGCACTTACGCCTCCTGCAATAGCAATGTGTTTGATATTGGTTTCTTCTGCGGCCTTACTAAGCTTCTTCATCAAAATAGTGACAATGCGATGTTGAATGGAAGCACAGATATCACTGATGTTTTGTTTGATAAAATCAGGGTTTTCTTTGGTCTGCTTTTGAATGAAATATAAGATGGCTGTTTTTAAACCA